>NZ_JBMFKV010000238.1:0-2531 GCF_049971835.1 Pyrobaculum sp. | reverse complement strand
GAGCTCGTCGTCCAGCGATCCAGACTCTACGGAGGCGCTGTCAAGCCTACTAGAGCCACGGCGCGTCAGACGGCGATAGACGTCTTCCAAGAGAGCTTCTCAGAGGAGTGGCTCATGTTCCTCGACGACGACTTCGTCCTCTCGCCCACGTACTGGGCCCACGCCCAGCGCCACACTGCCGAGGCGAAGGTCGGCGAGATATGGGGCGTCAACTGGGACGCCGCGCCGGATCGGGAGCGCTTCATAAACACGCTGAACAAGCTGGGGCTGTCGAAGAAGACGTACGCCCAGTATCTGCTAGACGCCTTCAGCCGCAGAGGCGGCACGCACGACACGCTGTACCGGCGCGCGGCGCTCAACGGCGTGCTCATACCGCCGGAGCTACACGTCTACGAAGACGCGTGGCTCCACCACTACGTGAGGTGCGGCGGCTGGGAGAGCCGTGTGGTGTACGACTCTGGCAGGCACTACTCCCCGCCTAAGGACTTCAGCGTGGCGGAGGAGAAGAGGCGGTGGCTAGTTGCCGTGTCCACAGCTGTGAAGTACGGCATTGTGGAGTACGAATACATTGAGCGCGCAATACGGAGCGGCGCCGATCCCGCCAGGTGGGCCTTGGCGTGGCTGTCCCTAGCCAGGCCGATCCTCGGCTTCCCCCTCCAGCTCGCAGTAGATCTAGCGCTTACTAAAAATCTGATAAGAGCTATCAAACGCGCCACCGCGAAGCAGTACTTGAAGCTGTGGAACCGCTACGTGGTGTTGAGGGAGGCGAGGCGCGTCGGGGGCAGGCTCCCCGACGTCTGCGAGGCGGTGAGGAGCCACGTGAAGAAGAGGTGATGTACGGCGACGACTACTTCGAGAGGCGGGACGTTGACAAGTCCGAGTGGTTTGATATAGAGCGCGCCTTGAAGGCGCTGGGCGTTAAGAAGCGCAGGCACAGAGTGCTGGACGTCGGCGGGGGGACTGGCGACTTGGCCAGGTGGCTGAGGGGCAGGGGTTGGCTGGCTGACTACTGCGATCCCCACGCCCCCGGCGCTCCGTACTGCAGACTGCCGCGGGACGTCCCCCAGGCAGACGCCTACGTCCTCCAGCACGTCCTCGAACACGTAGAAGATCCCTACGGCGCACTAGCCGCCCTGCTTGAGAAGAGGCCCGTGGCTGTTGTGGTTGTGGTGCCCGGCCACTTTAGCGGCGACGAGACGCACTACTGCAACCACTTCCGCCTTGTGGTGGAGGAGGAGTACGAGGGGGCGTGGGGGCGGGCGAGGATATGCACGCTGTACGGCTTGCTCAGCGCCGCGAGGAGCCGCGGCTACCAAGCCGTGTGGACTGTAGACACCCGCTCTCTCTATGCTCCTTGGGACGCAGACTTTGTAGTCGCCGTCGGGAGGAGGATAGGCAGGCTTGCGGAGCTACGGCTCAAGCACAAGCAGTACCTCGCCTGGTTGCTATTCCACGGCTATGGATGATATCTACGTCGTCATTCCGTGGAGCCGTAGGAGCAAGCGCGCCAGGAAGATAATCGAGTCGGTACTCAAGGCGCTTGAAGAGCTTGGCTACAAGACGGAGCGCATACCGCGTAGATGTCTCAGGTACTGCGATCGCCACGAGAGATGGGAATGCGCGTGTTGCTGGGTGGACGAGCCAGCGGTGATCTTCGAGCTCAAGAAAGGTGCCATAGCGTACAAGCTGAATACTTAAAAACACACACGTTTTTCCACACAACCCCGAGGTCTGTGAATTAGCCCCTCCCCCTCTTCCACCGGGGGAGGGGGATGATGGGGGTCCTGAACCCCCCGCCCCCTTAGATGTTTAGTAGCAACTCTATGCACATCTCGAACGCGATCTTTCTGAAGCCTGGCGGCGCCTCTCGCCATGTGAACTCTCTGCACCTCCTCTTCGCACGCTCCCACTCCCTCCTCTCGATCTCGGCGCCTTTCACATACACCTTCATGCGTTCATGCGTCTCTCTCTATATACCACCAGTGTTTATACCAATATATCTATAGAATCAATAAATGAGAAAATTTATAAACTTACGAATTCGTTGAACTCATGACAAACGGGGAAACGATCTCTCTAGAGAGACACGCTGAAGATAGCGTCTACATTGAGGACGAAAAAGTAGCGCAGGTGTTGCAGTCGTTGCTCAATGCTGATACTATCACCGCAGTAGAGATGTATGAGCGCAAATACGAGGAAGGTTATATACCTTATGAGCTTGATCCTGATTACGACTACGATAGGATGATAGAGCAATATTGGAGGGAAGCGGATGTGGTATGTGAATTATGTAGATTATGTATACGTAGAAGAGAATGTTCAGAATGCGCAGAATGCGATGATTTGTTAAGAAAGATACGAGAGTTAGAAGAGCGCAAAGAGAAGTACGAAAAGACGGCAAAAAAATATGTTGGATGTGGAGAAGATGAGTACTGTTACGACTACTGCTATTGCGAGGAGGAAGATGAGTACTGTTACAGAGAGAGCGCGTGGGACGGGGAGGAGATATACATAATGCCAATCAACGGTAC
>NZ_JBMFKV010000237.1:0-2534 GCF_049971835.1 Pyrobaculum sp. | reverse complement strand
GAGGGTCTGGGGTTCGTGGGCCACGGCGCGGGGGGCTACCTCGTCCAGACCTACGCCACCACCAGGTGGATGGGGCTGAGGCCCCGGGATACCTACTTCTGCACAGTCCTCCCCGGGTGGATAACCGGCGTCACCTACGTCCTCTTCGGGCCGCTGATGGTGGGCTCCACAGTGGTTGTGTACGAGGGGGGCCCCGACTACCCCAACTGGGACGTGTGGTGGGAGATACTGGAGCAACACGCCGTCACAGTCTTCCTCACCACAGCTGGCGCCTTGAGGGTGCTCTCCCGACAGGATCCGGAGTTGTTGAAGTCGCACAACTTGGACATGTTGAAGCTTATTTTAACAACGGCGGAGCCCCTGGAGGTTAAGTACTGGAGGTGGGCCTACCAATACGTGGGGACTGGCACCGTGCCCTCGATAGACTCCCTGCCGGAGAAGCTCAGCGGAAGGATCCCGGTTATCCACATGTTTATACAGACGGAGCTGGGCACCTTCGTCACCGGTAGCCTCCCCAACTACACCTTTGTCCCAATCGCCCCCGGCTCGGTGGGGCCTCCCATGCCGGGCTTCTACATAGACGTGGTGGACGACTCCGGCGCCTCGGTGAGGGGGCGCCCCGGCCAGATGGTGGTGAAGGCCCCGTGGCCAGCTATGCCGGTGGAGTATACGAAGTGGTACGCCGAGAGGTGGATAGGCGGCGTCTACTACATCGGCGACTACGCCGTCATGACCGAGGACATGAATATATTCCCCCTGGGGAGGTCCGACGCCGTCCTGAAGGTCAACGGCTACCGCATCTCCCCCGCGGTGATTGAGAAAGCCGCCATGTCTATCCCCGGCGTGGAGTACGCCGTGGCCTTCGCCATCCGCGACCCCCAGAAATTCGAGGCGCCCGTGGTGGTTTACAAAGGCAGGGCCCAGCCAGATGAAGTGAGGCGGGCTGTCCGGGAATACGCAGGGCCCATAGCCGACCCGGCCAAGGTAATCCTAGTGGAGGAGATCCCAGCCGCCGACAGGAGAGAGCTGAGGCGGCTACTAAAGGCGTATGTCAACACGGGCTCGGCGCCCCGCGTCGACAGATGGATAGAAGAGGTAGCCAAGGTTGCGAGAGGCGGCGCGTAGAGGTATGCCGAGGCTAGTCTTTCGGGAAGTCGAGCTGTGGAGGGCTGGCGGCGCCGCCGGCGTTGCCATTAGGCACAGAGGCGAGACGCTGTGTATAGACGCACCCAGCGCAGAGGGTTGCCGCCACCTCTTCTACACCCACAGCCACCCGAGCCACTACCCCGGGGGGATCCAGGAGTTTTACTCCCCCTTCGGCGGCCGCCTAGTCAAACCTGGAGACGTCTTGGAGGTGGGGCTCTTTGTGATTCACGTCGTCGATGCCTACAACATCACTAAGCTGAGAGGGGGGAAGCCGGTACACCCCCGCGGCGAGGGCGTGGGGTATGTGGTGGAGGCAGGCGGCGTCCGGATCTACCACACCGGCGACACGGACTTAGTAAGAGAGATGGCCTCCGCGGCGCCTGTCGACATTTTAATCCTCCCAATCGGCGGGGAGACTGTCATGACGCCGGAGGAGGCCGCCGACGCCGTCATGTTGCTACGCCCCAAGATAGCCATCCCCATACACTACAGCCACCAGAAACAATACGTCAAGTTTAGAGACATAGCTCATCCATATACCAACATCATAGCGCTTTAACCACCCCATTTCCGATAGACAGCCTCCCCAGCAATACACCACCGCGCGCCTCGTCAACGCGCCGAAACAGCGGCAAGAAGTCCCCTCGCACACTCAGGAACTCTGCAAAACTCCTACCGCCCGGGGGATACAAGCTACATTTGAGCTCCGCCACGAGTCTCCGCAACGCCACGTCTAACCACCTCATTCGGACTAAATCCCGACTCCACTTACGCTTGTAATATCTAATTATCGTGCGTTCCACATTTAAGACGTGTCACACGTCAACTTTCAGCTAGCAATAACCTCACCAGCGCTAGTAGTCGGGAAGATGCGGCCGACGGCCCTCTCCATTGCCCACTCCGCCGCTGGGGTCCAACACAGCTTTATAACAAGCCAACGTGGATGATTCAATGGACTGCGACTACCGGGTGAAGTTTATGGGGGTAGGTGTCTGCTTCGCAGATAGGGAAGTGGAAGTGGAGTGGTTGCTTCAAAAGGCGCGCCGCGGCGTCTCCACGCCTATTGTGCTATACGGCCCGGAGGAGGAGCTGGAGGCGTCCGGCGAGGTGAAGAGGGCGGTGGCCTCCGTGGCCCGGGCCATAGGCGGCGACGTAGCCTCCTTCCTGGCAGAGGCCGTCCTGGCTGTAGGCGAGGTTTTCGCCAAGAGGCTTGGCCTTAGGCGGATTGAGAGCCTCGCGTTGCTTCTAGACGACGTATTTTAAGCAGTGACCAACGTCGAGCTATATGTCAAGAAGGCCCTCACGGTGGTGGAGCACCCCCCAATCGAGGTGGGCAGAGTTTTCGTTGTCATCACCTCCTCCGAGGGCGCCAGCCTAGATGCCGTAGG
>NZ_JBMFKV010000236.1:0-2537 GCF_049971835.1 Pyrobaculum sp. | reverse complement strand
GGTGGTATGGAGATGTATCTCATCGGTGCGGTGGTCAGAGGACTGCGGGGGCTGATGTGTGTGGGGAGGAGGAGGGGGCGGCGCCGCATCGGGGGGCGACGTGTCTCGGTGCTGGTCCTCTGGCCTCCGCTGGTGGGGGCTGGCTCCGCCGTTTGGGGGGGGGGGACTGCCATGTCCTGCGCTGGTCGGCGGCTGGGTGGCCTGCCTCAGATCCGGGTGCCTTTGACTATCGTCACTGTGGGGGTGGCTGTGTGTGACGCGGTGAGTCTGTAGAGGGCGACTAGTAGGCCGTAGCTCCTCGGCCTCACCCTGAGCCACGCAGTGGCCAGGTTGCTCCTTGTGTTGTAGGTGCGTATCTCCGTGTGGAAGCCCCGCCTCTTGAGGATCTTCGCCAAGTCGGCGGGGTCGCCGTGCGCCTCTATCGATATCGCCTGCACGCCCCTCAGATTTGAGCTCTTCAGCGCCTCGTATTCGGCCCTCTATGTCCATCTTCACTATCGCGTCGCCGCCGGCCTCTTTGAGGATCTCGTCGAGGGTGAAGGCCTTGACCCGTAGCCAGCGGCCGCGTGGTCTGTCGCCGACGGTGTGGGCCTCGCTCCACCAAGAGAGCTCGAGGTAGATGTCGCCTTCCGACCTCCACACGGCGCCTCTCAATATCTTTACGCGGAGCCTCTTCCGCTTGATGAGCCAGCGGATTGAGCTGAGGTTTTCCGCGCAGAGCTCCGCGGCCAGTGGGTTGGGCTCGACGGCGACTACCGCGGAGCCCGGGGAGGACTTGAGGGCTACATATACCGAGAACGAGCAGTGGTGTGCCCCCAGGTCGATTACCGCGCCGGCGTCTCTAATCTCGCCGTCTGTGAAGTAGATGTTGCTGAATATGTTCTCCTCTATCGACCCAAAGCCGTCGCTGAACACGTGGAGAGACAGGGGGCCTACCTCCAGCGTCGTGGTGCGCCCGAATAGGGCGTTCAACAGATTGATGTAGATTCTCTTCACCCGATCCAACGGGGGTGTGGGGGGCGGCGGGTGCGCCGGCCTTCCCGGGGATCCGCCTGAGGGAGCGTCTGCGGCTACAGCCACACTGCCGACTCCGGTGGGTTTTATATCTCTTGTCTACGCGGCCCTCTGAGGGCAGAATAGCAACGCGGCCTCGGCCGGGTTGCGTAGCTGGCGGCGAGGGGCGGAGCTCCGAGGCGCCGGAGAGGTGGTGAGGACTCCTGGGGGCGGCCGGCCGCCCCCTCCCCGCCGGAGACGCCGGTGTCGACGGGGGTTGTCATCGACATCTTCGGGCATGGAAAGTTGCGGGAGATTAAAAAGACGTTGTTGTAAATTCTTAGAGGCGGCGTTGCTTATAGACTTCGCCGATTACGTGGCGTGTCTTGTACGTCTCCGCGGGCACGGCCTGTCTGTCTCCGGATCCCCCGAGGGGGGCCCGTCGCCGGGTTTCCGCCTGTAGAGCTCCTCGAACCCGCCTCTCGACGTAGGCGTTGTGTCGGCTCATCTGTGTCGGCCGGTCTTTCTTTTTGACGGACCCCCGCCGGCGGCGGCCGCGATTTTTTCGTACTTGGCTGGGGGCGCTCTGGTGGGTTGGCGACGCCTCTGTGCACACCGCCGGCTCTCTGGCCTTGATTCGTCGACGGCCGCGGCGGCTTTTCCTCTGGCGGCTCCGATCGCCTCCTGGGCGGCGTCGAGGGCAGGCTGGCGGATCTGGCGGGGGTTTGTTGGCTGGTCGCCTCGGCGGCTGAGGTGAGGGGCTTGTTCTTCGGGTCGGCGGTTTTGAGCTCGGCGATTACCCCCCTCGGGCGTGTTCGCGTAGGTGGCACCGAAGCCTGGCCCTTGGGAGCTCCGCCGGCTTCCTGAGCCGAGCCGCCTTTCCGCAACTCTCAGCTCTGTATACCGCACGTACGGGTGCGTGCTTTCCTCTGTCGCTCCTCCACGCCTCTGAGGGCGGCCTCCTGTCTACGAGCTGTCCGTCGTGTCCGCGAACCCCCCGACCCTCGCCTTCTTGGTCCCCTTCTGGGCTAGGGTCCCCGGCGCCTATCCCCCGTAGGGCCCGGGGCTACTGTCCACGTCCGGCAGATGCCTCCCGGCGGGGGCTAGCGGCTGGCTAGCCTCGTCTTTATCTCGGCCACGTCGCTTCTTAGCAATGTGACCTCTCTGTACATGTCCGCAATTAGCTTATGCATGTCTAGCATGGTCTTCTGCATCTCGGCGACCGTCCTCTGAGTCTCGGCTATGGCCCTCTGCATATCGGCTATCGTCCTCTGCATGTCTGCGATGGTGCGCTGAACCTCTCCGATCGTCTTCTGCACCTCGCCTATTTGCTGATAAACCCCGTCTATTCTCTTGTTGGTCTCGTCTATCCTTTTGTTTAGATCTCTCACCACGGCGATTGTCAAGACGGCGAGGTCCTCCGGCTTGAGCTTCTCCCCCCTCTCAACCTTCTTCACAACAACCTCCAACGCCTTGTTGATAGCCACGCCCAGCAGCTCCTCAACCACGCAGAGGCGCCGCCGAAGCAGTATATCTCCTTTACC
>NZ_JBMFKV010000235.1:0-2549 GCF_049971835.1 Pyrobaculum sp. | reverse complement strand
GGACACCCCCAGCTCCACAAACCCCACAGCCAAGCACCTCCGCCTAGACCTCTACAGACTGGGAAAACCCACAGGAGCCCCGCTATGTCTCACTCACCACGTGAGGGCTGGCAGTGGTAGCCCACGGAGATAGTGTAGGGGCTGTGTTGACCTCGCCGCTGGGTTTACGTCAGGTGAGCCTCCTGCCTCCGTCTGCCGGGATCACTGCCCCATTTACCCAGTAGGACTCGTCAGTGAGTAGCCATATGACTACCCGGGCCACCTCCTCGGGCGGCGCCTGGGGGGCGCCGAGGGGTGGCCGCCTCGCCGCTCTGCCGGGCGTAAAGTCTTTGCCATCCCGCCGGGCGCCACGCCGTTTACCCTAATCCCCCTGTCCATGAGCTCTGCGGCGAGGGACTCCACAGCCCTAGCCAAAGCCGCCTTAGAGGCGACATACGCCACATTCCTCCTAAGCCAGGCGGGGTACGCCCCGCCTACCGCCGTGACTAGGACTATGGAGGATCCCGGCTTCAGGTGCCTAACCGCCGCCTTGACCACGTAGAGATGAGCCTTCAAATTCCGCGAGAGGAGTTCCTCCAGCGCGGAGGGTTCTAGCTCCTCTATCGGCGTCTCGGCGTAGCCCCTGGCCGTCACCACCACGTCATCTAGGCCCCCGAGCTTGGCGGTCGTGTCTGCCACGGCGGCCTCGGCGCCCTCAGGCCTTGACAAGTCGTAGGCCCCTATGTGGAGCTCGCCAAATTTAGAAAACTCGCGTCTAATCCTCTCTAGAAAGTCTCTACTCCGCGCCGCGGCGTACACCCCGGCACCCTCCGACAGAGCTAGGTATACAACAGCCGAACCCAGCCCAGGCCCCACGCCCCCCACGAAGACTCTCCTACCCTTCAGCCTATCCATGACGTTATTGAATTGCAGATAAAAATGTACTGCGAGCCCGGCGCCGCGGGCCGCGCGGCGCCTGTGCCCAGCTTATTTAGGGCTTTACGTAGAGGTAGCCTGCTGACTGGAGCTCTAGTATTTTTACTATGCCGGCGGGCACAACCTCGGCGAAGGGTAGCAACTCCCCGCGGTCAATTCCGTGTGCTCTGAGGGAGTTGTTGCATATATAGAACTTCACGCCTCTCACCG
The DNA here is from genome assembly GCF_049971835.1 of Pyrobaculum sp. Taxonomy (NCBI): domain Archaea; kingdom Thermoproteati; phylum Thermoproteota; class Thermoprotei; order Thermoproteales; family Thermoproteaceae; genus Pyrobaculum; species Pyrobaculum sp. The sequence continues at coordinate 1,424 of NZ_JBMFKV010000235.1, read as the reverse complement.
CCAGCGCGGTGATCCTCTCCTTGATGTGGCTAGGCGTGTATTGTGTGAAGAATATCACGGCGTTGCCGTTCGCCACCACCGCAACCTCCGCCCCCGGCGCCGCCGCCAGCAGATTCTCGATATTAGAAAGAGCGATATTCATGGCGGTCAAATCCTCCCTATCCACATGCACCAGCGCCTTCACAAAAACACCGCCCTCCACGGGTTATAAGTCTTCCGCACGGCGTAGTCGCGTCCCCCGCCACCGCGCCGGTTTTACACTTTAATATCCATGTCCAGCAGCCGGCATGGAGACGCGCTTTTTGCTACTGGGTGCGGTTGCTCTGCAGATGGTGGGCTTCGGCATTATACTACCCGCGATGCCCTTCCTCCTAAGGGAGCTGGGGGGCGACGCGGCGGCCCAGGGCCTGCTGGTGTCCCTATTCTCCCTAATGCAGTTCGTCACCGCCCCGCTCTGGGGCTACGTCTCCGACAAGATAGGCCGGGCCCCCGTGGTGGCGGCTGGCCTAGCCCTCGGAGCCGCCGGCCAGGCCGTCGCCTACGCCGCCCAAAGCCTCGCCCAGCTGGCCCTCGGCAGGGCGCTGGCCGGAGTGGGGGGCGGCACCCTGGCGGCGCTCCAAGCTTGGATAGCGGACCTCACGCCGAGTGACCGCAGAGCCTCCGCCATAGCTCTCTTCGGCATAGCCTTCGGCGTCGGCTTCGTCGCGGGGCCCGCCATCGGGGGCGCGTTAGGCACGCTTTACCCCCGGTTGCCGTTCCTCGCCTCGGCGGTGCTCTACGCCCTGGCAGGCGCCGCGGTGGCTAGATTGCCCAACTCCAGGCCAACCCGGCGCCAGGGTTTTGAAATTGCGGTGGGCCTCCTGGCGGTTCCGGTGCTCATGCTGAACCTGGGCATGTCTATGTTCGAGGCTCTCCTCTCCTACTTCTCAGCCTTCGCCCGGGGGCTGACCCCCTTCCAGATAGGCCTCCTGTTCCTCGCCTCCGGCGTAGCCGCCGGGGCGGCCCAGCCGGTGGTTAGACGCCTCGAGAGGTCCTCCAGCCCGGGTAGAAACGCGCCGCTGGGAATGGCCGTCATGGCGGCGGGGTTGCTCCTGCTGAGCCTCGCCTCGAACTCCCTTGCGGCTCTCTACCTAGGCGCCGCGTTGGTGTCGCTGGGCGGCGTCGTTGCGTCTTCCTTCATATTCGCCGCGGCGTCGAGGAGAGGCGCCGGGGTGGAGCTCGGCGCGTTGCAGTCGGCGGGGACTCTCGGCAGGATAGCCGGACCGGCCATCGGCGGCTACCTCTACACCACAATCTCGGCCACAGCCCCCTTCATAGCCTCGGCCGCGGTGGTGGCCGCCACGGCCGCGTTTACCTCCTTATTACTCTCTAAAGTGGAGGTTCGTTAGATATTTAACTCGTAAATCCGCTGATAGAAGTATTCC
>NZ_JBMFKV010000234.1:0-2551 GCF_049971835.1 Pyrobaculum sp. | reverse complement strand
TTATGTCAAGCTGGGGTGGCGGCCGGGGGACACGGTTTATCTAGGCAACCTCTCTGACCCCCTCTCCGCCGCTCTGCGGGTTAGGCGCCTAGCCCCCAGGCCGGTTGACGTGAGGAGGCTGGCGTACGCAGTGGCCAGAGCCCTGGCCGCGGCGCGTTACGTGGCGGAGCGCTGCAGAGACGGACCGGGGTGGAGGATAAGGACGTGGGAAGCCCTAGCCCTCATCGACGAGGCAATCTCCGCAGTTGCAAACGCCTGGCCCCCCACAGCGAGAGTATTTTGGAAAAGGCGACGCCGGCGCTGGTGAGGGAGGTCCCGTCCGACAAGCCATACTCGGCAAATTCCCTAAGCAACCTCTTTTCATACCTCCCCAGCTCCGCCTCCCCGGCGGAGGCCAGCTCAGCCAGAAAGCTCCTCTTGGCGCTGGAGCGTGAGTCTCTGAGGCTCCTCACGTAGAGAACCGGCCTGAGGTCGACCTCGACGACCCTCTCCGAGTGCTCCGCCATTGTGTAGACGGCCCTCAGCTTCGCGTCTAGGATGTACACCGCGAGCAACGCCGCCGTGAAGAGACACAGCGACAGGGCCCTCACGCCCCCGCCCACGTCGACTCGTCGTCGCCAGCGAAGAGCCGCGCCGCCTCCCCCACGCACTGCCAGAAGTCGCTTGGGTCGAGCTTCTCGACCTCGACGGCGATTCCCAGCGCCTTTCCGTAAAGCGCCACCTCGTCGACGGCGTTCTTCACGCGGTCCACCTCCGGATTCACGGTGGCCAGCACAATCTTCTCCGGTCTGCATCTATTAGCCACAGCCATTACGTGGTGGTAGGAGAAGCCCAGCGAAGCCACCAAAACCCGCATACAACACCTCCAAATCCAATTTTTATTTTTTCCTTCTAGAACTTAAAAACTCACAAAAGCCGCACCTCATGGTAACCGCCGGCGTCTTTGAGGTGGCTATCGTGGCCGCTGGGCTCGCCGTTTTGTCGTTTATATCTGGGATGCTTGGGCTCGGCGTCGCTTTCGCCGCGATTCCGTTTCTAGGTCTTTTTATGCAAGACCTGGTGCACGAAGTTCAGCCGCTCGCCCTCCTTCTTAACGGTGTTACGGCTTTATTTTCTGCATTTGGTTTTGCGAGAAGCAGACTTGTCGAGTGGAGGAGGGCTGCGCTCCTTAGCGTAGTTACAACACTGTCTGCGCCGATCGGCGCGTTTATTGTTCAATTCGTGCCGCAGATGATCGTGTGGGTTATCTACTTCGCCGCTGTTTTGTATCTAGCATATAGACTTTTCAAACCTATTAAAAGTTCTCGGGGGAGGGGGGAAAACTTTAAGTTGGCAGTTATATTTGCCGTACCTATCTCAGTGCTTGCGGGTTTTCTTGGCGTTGGCCCAGGGTTTTTACTTTTACCAACACTCATCCTCTTAGGATTTGAGCCTAAGAAAGCGGCGGGGATAAATGCCGTCGCCGTGTGTCCTCCCTCCTTCTCTGCATTAATTCCCCACTTATCAACTGCCCATTGGAATCCCTCCCTAGCGGCTATTTTAGTATTAATCGGCGCTGTTTCGGCATTCATCGGTGCGAGAGTTACAAGTCTTTTTATTCCGAGTGTTAAACTAAAACAAATGTTTGCAATCCTAATCTTAATTGTAACCATATATAAAATATATACATTAATAACAGTCTAGTATGGTACATCTAAGGAATGTATGACGGTGGGTGGAATAGCGGAGCACGGCTAAGGCGTGGATTCGTGGGGCTCGTCCCGCAGACAGACCTGGTTTAGGTCCTGGCGAGTCCAGAGCTGAGACCCCGCCAGCCACCGATAGCTGGCGCCTCGGCGCGGTGTGCCAAGTTCCACCTGCCAGCCCGCCTTCTCCGTTACACGGGTTGTGGTGGGCTTATCCCAAGAAGTAGCGACATGACGGCGGTGTTTAGCGCCAGGTATACAGGATATACGGCTACTGTGAGGGCTACTCCGCGTCTCCAGCCTTTTAGGTAGTGGCACATGGCGTAGGCTAGAAACGCGGAGGCCAGTGCATCCTCCAGCTCCAGCCGCGGCGCCGCCACAAATACACACGCCGCCTTGCAACGCGCCGATCCCCGCCGGCGTTGGAACGCCCCGACGGCTCAACGCCCGCGCAGATCGACCTACGCCGGGGGTTGCATCAGGCCACATGGCAACCTATCCGACATCTCTGGTGTCCACCTGCTGTCACCTGCAATGCGGCTCTTGGAATCATCTGCTGGACACCTGAGCCTCCAAGGGACGGGGAGGGGCGTCCTGCCCAACCGCCACACGCCGGACCTCAGAGTAGAGAGATCGACGCTATCCCAAGCGTCTCTACAAACACATAAACATGTGCACGGCGCGGCGAAGAATGGCGCTGGGTCTCGGCGTCTCTTAAGCATCCGGCCCGCCGCCTCTGCGAAGAATGGCGCACGGCCAGGCCGAACAGCGGAATATATGAATGTAAAACGCGGCAGAAAAGCATCCGCCAAAGAGACAAAAAACAGACGAAAAACTTAAAAACCCACAAAAACAATCAAAACCAG
>NZ_JBMFKV010000233.1:0-2561 GCF_049971835.1 Pyrobaculum sp. | reverse complement strand
TGTGAAGAAAGCCGCCTCCAGCTCCCTCGCCAGGGACTCGTCCCCCACCACCACGAGGAAGCTCCGGCCGACGTGGCTGAGGAGCTCCTCTCTCGACCCTACGCAGACGACTTGGGGGTGCTCGACACAGCCGCCGTAGACGGCTAACACGGAGGTTTGTGTGTCGTTGCGGATAAATCTTCAGTCTGGTAGCCCTCGCGTATTTCTATTCGTTAGATCTGCCGACGCGCTTGGCGATATACCACAGCGCTAAGACGGCTGCGGCTATCCACGCGGGGACTGCCCACAGCGGGACTAGCGACGTGGCGTATAGAGCCATTAGCACAGCCGCGCCCACGCCTCCCCATACTCCGCCCTTCACGAATCCGTACACCACAAACGCGAAATACAGAGGTACGCCGTAGACAGCCAGCTCAGGCTTTTTATACACAAGATCGCCAACTCCGCCAGCAATATACGACGCCAAAAGAAATATCAAATAGAACAACTTCTCATAACTCTCTAGCCATTTCCCGAAGATTGCTATAAAGACAAAGAAAAGGACAAAGAAGACTGAGGTGGCAACAGCCAGGGACCTCGCTATTTTAAGTAATTCTATTAGAGCAGGTTCCAAACCCCTTGTTAATATGTCATACAGTGTTAGTGTTATTACCGACAAAATAAAGATGTAAAAGAGAGTAGAAGAAGAAAAAGGGAGTTTCTTTACCACGGCGGCCACACTCTACAGTCCATGGAGTGGCTATAAAAATTTAATACCGAAAAGCGCCGCCGTATTACGCGATGCGCTCCGTTCCCCGGCGTCTATGCTACTGTACAGAGATAGTACATTTCGCCAGCCCACTCTCCGCACCGCACTCCGCACGTCATCCCCCTAGCTATTTGAGGAAAGGATAGAGGGGAAACGGCTTCCCCACGTATTTAATTTCCTTCAACCTTTCCACATCTTCCGCGTCGTTTATTAACAAGCCTCAGCACAACGCCTTATCACAAAGAAGTAGTTTAAGACGTCTTAAAAAACGGCTATACACCCCCAAGCCATACAGAACTACTGACACGCGTCTACGGGCTGGTGGCGTGCTACATGGCTAAGACTGGCACGGCTTGGTTGCGGACCTGTCGATATAGTAGGCTACTGCGAGGACGGCGGCGGCCCACGCTGGGACTGCCCACATATCTCAGTTAAATAGGCGACTGAGCGGGTTTAATTCGGTTAGCTTTTTAAAGGCGGCATAAGGCTTAAATAAATAGTCATGTATCTGGGAAAGGGCCCGTAGCGCAGTCAGGACAGCGCGGCGGTGGATCCACCAGATCCGCCGACCCTGCGGAGCCGTAGGTCCCGTCAAGCCCCCGCGTGGGGGCTTGGGATAAGGTTCAAATCCCGGCGGGCCCGCCACGTAGGTTTAATTCAAAAAGGGGTTATCTGGGCTAGTAGCTTTTTCGCAATGGGCTTCCTCTCGGCTACTTTGCCTAGGTAATCCACTACCGCTTTCCCTAGCGCTGGGTCTTTTTGTATTAGTTCTTTCAGCCCGCTCCAGGGTATGTACACTACGTACCTGTTTCTGTCTTTGTAGATACTGGCGTGGGGCGCCAGTCGCTCCGCGGTGCGCCTAGCTTCTTCCTCGCTGGCGAGCCGCCTCTCTGCGTATAAAGTTCTCGCCGACAAGTGTAGGCGCATCTCCACGCCTCTTACCGTCACGTAAGTTGGGTTAAGAGGCGGCTTGTAACTTGCCAGTGTCTTTAGATATTCCCACTTGTGGCTACGCAACACCTCTAGCAACCGGCCGTAAATCCCAGCGTCCTCCAGCAATGCTTTTGCCACAGCTGTGGAAATCTCCCTAGTGGCGTAGCTACCTCTCTTTGCAACATCGCGTCTGAACCCACCTAAGATAGCGCCTGCTAAATAAAGGCGGAGATTCTCCCACCTAGCCACCCCGTCTCCCAAGAACCACGTCAACAACGGCCTGTAATCGCCCCGCTGTATAGCCTCTACGGCGAGCCTCTGCGCCTCCTCCTTAGACCACCTCTGCTCCCAATCCCGGGCAACGGCGTATGTCTCCAGAGATAGACCGCTAGCATTCACATGGACATAATGGAGGTAAATCCGCACCACTCCGGATCTAACCGCAAGCCATGCTAATAGTTGCCACGGCTTTGTCGTGCCCATCTCAGGCCGCCTACCTTCAGTCGCCTCGTCGCTCGCCCTCCAGCCTAGTTGGAAGGCTTCTACTTCCTCTGGGCCTAGTCCAATGCTGGGGAAGTACAGCTTGGCAGATATGTCGTGCAGAGGCAGTTTAAACACCGGGGCTCCGGTTAACTGTGTATGGATGCAGACCCCGCCGTCGCATATGTGGCTTACGGCTTTGCTCCTCTCTATCACCTCGACGCGGCCCTCCTCCACGGCTTTGCATATCCCCGCCAGCTTTTCTCTTGCCTGTTTCTCAGCCTTATCCAACAGCTGGATAAGGCCGTCTACAAATTGTCTAAACTGCGTGGCTTTGTCGGCTGGTAGCGACAGCGCCTCGGGCACCGCATCGCCTACGTACCGCATGTACAGCCTCCAC
>NZ_JBMFKV010000232.1:0-2595 GCF_049971835.1 Pyrobaculum sp. | reverse complement strand
ATCAAAACTACTACAGTACCAAGCACCATCAATAGTGGGGAGATATGCCACATTGCGGTCCATGGGGCCCACCGCAAAGAACAGCACCGTCGCATACCCGGCATCATAGTGTTCTACAACCACGTCGTGAACACCAGCGGCAGGACAGCTACCGCTACCACTGTCGAAACGAGGGGGAGTGGTGCTCCAATAGTCTACTCTAAGAGCGCCGCATACGGTCACCCTCACGCCGTCGTCGTGCCACACCCCAACTCTAAAACTACTCCACGGAAGATGCAGTCTGCCGCTGTACCTAAGCGACCAAGAGGTCCATTGGGTAGCAGAGGGATCAAGCAACGCCGCCGCCCACTTCGGCGCCTTATCATTCAGATTTGAGAGTGTGAAATAAGGACTCTGAGAAGACAGCGGAGGAGTTGGATTTCTGCCACTGAGCCAGAAGTATATGCTACCCACGGACCAGGTGCCTTTGTAGGTGTTGAAGTTTGTGCCGCTGTACACGTCTACTTTTATCCCCCATTCGCTCCACTGCGGTACTCTAAAAGTCAGAGATGCATTAGATGACCCGCATACTAGTGTGAGCGTCGCTCGGCTACCGGCGGCCGCGTTGCTCTTCGCCCTCACGTAGACGGTTACCGGGTATTTGCCAGAAGGGAGGAGTACAGGCGTACTTGTGCCGTCTCTATACACCACGTTTGAACCAACCCGGATCTCTAGCCGCTCTATGAAGTTAGGCATTGAACCTGTTATCCCCACAGGCAGTATTGTCGCGTTGGGGATTATCAGCTCGGCGACCTGGGCGGTTACCTCCACATAATACTGCCCCGTCCCCGTCCCTGTGGAGTCTGGCACCAGTATACCCGGCCTCACCGCAACCACGATATTAGAGCTGTCCCCTCCCCACGCCGCAATCCAGCTGTTAAGCTCATTAAAACCACTGAGCCTAGCGCCGCTGAGTGGAGAAATGCCACATCTCCCGCCTCCCCCTCCTCCGCCTGGGCATCCGCAGCATCCGCACGCCGAGGCGTTGATAGCCTGCACCACGACGGGTATCTCCACCGCCCAGATGTGGGATCCGTAGCTCTGCCTAGCCACGGCCCTAATTATGGTGGATGAAAACCGTGAATTTACAGTACACCTCACAGTACCCAGTTTGTATACCCGCAACGCCGCCGGGCTGACGACGGCGTCTGGCGCCGCGAAGCTCGCCGGGGTGCAACTCAGCAACGTGCTGTTGTATATGAGCTCAGCCGTGTACCTAGAGGGCAACCACCCAGTAGAGTTGTTAAACACGTGGAGGTATAGATCAAAAGAGAAGACGTCGCCTACCCTATTTATCAATACTACAGAGATATTAGACTGAAGCTGGAGAACCGCGGGGCCCACGTACACAAAACTGTAACCCAAATACCCAGTCCTCTCAACCCCCACGTATTTGTAAAACCCCGGCCCGGGCGGACACACAAGACTCCCCCCGCTGTGCACCTCCTCGTAGTCTCTTAAAACAACGTAGTAGAAATAGGGCCCGCCCCCGATGCCGCAGACGCCGCCGCTCATGTAGAACTCCACAGGCCGGTCTTGAACTGTGGAAGCGTATATTGTCTGGACCCCCCTCAACGCCGCCTCCCTCAAAACGCCGTAGAAGTAAAACACTGAAAACATCACCACGGCAAACGCGGTGAGGAATACAACAAACGCCGCCACCGTTGACAAGCCCCTCATGGCCTACCCTCCACCTGCTCTCCCCTAGGTCCAGTGAGCCTATAAACATAAGCCAGGTTGAAGGGAAGCCCAGTCCCAATTTCCAAAACACCACCCGGCGGGACGCTGGCTCTCACCGCCACCGCCCCTACTACACTCCCGGACTGAAGCGCATAAGCCTTGTCAAAGATGCACGGCGCCTCGCCTCTGTTGTAGACGTACAACACGGCATTCCCCGAGCCGTTCCTCGCCACGGCGACAATACGCGCGTTGCAAATAGGCCGCGCCGTCTCTAAAACAAAAGCCGACTGAGAAGGCGAATACACCAGATTCATGAAAGTAGAAACTACAACCACCGAAAGAGCCACGGTTGCTACTAATAGAATAACGGTGGTAACCACCTCCGACACACCACGCATAATCTAAACCCCAGTTGAAGCGTTTAAATATCTTACGCCACACCACATTTAAACTAAAGAAAGCAGTAGCCGTCACAACACTACACCAACACCAACAACCGTATACAACACCAACACCGACCTCCTCTCCGCCCCGTGGAACGAAGGCTCCCCCCAGGGCGGTTCATGGGTGCCCCCTTGCCCGTCGGGGTCATAGGGCTGGCCCGGGCCAGCACGCCGGACCTCGAGGCTCGGGTTGACCTTCCGGCTTTGAGATGCCCCTCCCGCTGGGACCTAGGATAGACCTCTACCCAGGTGCCACCGGGTGAACCGCGACGTCGCTACCGTCCTTAACGTGCTGAAAAAAGCCGCGGAGAGGCTTGAGCCGAGATACGCAGAAGCTGTTAAGAGAGCCCTATCTGCGGTATATTAATGACATTGCCGTGGTGGCCTTTGGCGACTGTCGCGACGTAGCGTCCAGAAACCACGTTTTTAAGTG
>NZ_JBMFKV010000231.1:0-2618 GCF_049971835.1 Pyrobaculum sp. | reverse complement strand
CCCTACAGATTTCTAGAGAGCCTGTCTCGTACAGACCTGTGGAGGTGCCCGGCCCCTCTTTCAACAGCTCTCTATTTTCCGACTGCGCCTCCGCCGGGCTCGGGGGCTTCTTCGCAGTGTATCGCTGCAGACGCGGAGAGCAGTACGTAGCCGTCAAGGTGCCCCACCAGCTGTCGAGATATTTCGAGACGGGGAGGCTGGCAAGCCTCACGAGGCAACCAGAGCCTCTGCAGAGAGAGGTGGAGGTGGTTAAGAAGCTGGATCATCCAAATGTGTTGAGGCTGCTGGAGGCTTATCCTGAATACGGCATTCTTGTATATGAGTGGGGCGACGGCGGCACGTTGGCTAGTCAAGACCTTTCTACAAAAGACAAGCTGAAGGCGTTGGTGCACGTGGCTGAGGGTCTTCGCTATCTTCACGAGCTCGGGTTGTACCACGGTGATTTGAAGCCGACGAATGTGGTTATTGTGGGCGGCGTCTGTAAACTCGCCGATTTGGCTTCTCTGAGAAGCGCCTTGTCCACGTCGCTGGGCTCTAGATACGCCGGGTGTACAAAAGGCTTCTGTGCTCCGGAGCAGGTGTTTTCCGACCTAGCCGCCGAGGCCAAGTCGCTGGGTCTTCAAAATAGGCGGGATGTGTACCAGCTCGGCAACCTAGCCCTCTGGCTCTTCGGCGTGGGGACCATAGACGGAGAACAGTGGGATCAAGCCGCCGTAGACAACGCGGCGGAGAAACTGGAGAAAGAGGTAAGAGGGCTGGGGGCTTTAGTAAAGACAACACTAGCTTTAAAACCTTCAGAAAGACCGCATATAGTGGAGGTATTGAAAGCACTTGTGGAGATATACTTGACTACAAAGGAATAAAATAACACAACGTGGATAGCTTATCGCCGCAACAGTAGCGGCCCTCATAGTGGCGCGGCGGTCTCTGCAGAATTTTGAAACTCTTCCAGCTCTGCGGGCTCGCGGCGGCCACGCCGCAGGCTCCCAACTCAAGCCTCCTCGTGCTTATAGTTATGCCCATGGCAACAGCCCCGGCGCGGCTCCCACCGGTGCAACAGAGGGCGGCTCTTCAATAATTGAGACGTTCTTGAGGACAAACTTCTGCAGAATTTGTTGTACATAGGAGGGGGGAGCTTGCCAAAGGAATATATGGGGTGTCGGAAAAAAGAATTACTTTAGGTAGCCTTGTCTTCTCAAGACTTCGGCGACTTTGGCGGCGAGTTCGTCGATGTTTATCTGAGGCTGTGCCGGGGCCTGCGCCGCCTGCTGAATTAGGAGGTATCTCAGTTGCTCTATCTCTTGTGGAGTCAGCGTCTGACCCCTCGCCGCTTTTGCCAGCAGAGCGCCTACCGTGGCGTCTACAGTCCTTCCAGTGAGCCAGTAGACCAGCCCCTTTGCCGCCTCTGTGCCAAGCTGTCTGAGGAGTATCGCCAGGGCCTCGGCTACCATTGCTTGATGTGGTTCGGCTATTTTAATATTTTCTCCTGGGTCAGCCTCGCCAGCTCTCTTGTGTATAGGTATAGGGAGAGGGCCATGAGGCCGCTGGTAATGCTGTATAAGATGTTGGCGCTTAGCACCGCCAGCACGGCCGCCACCAGGGCGAGCTTTGACCAGAGTAGAGCCTCTCCCGGCTTTAAAGCCGTCGGCTTCTTCACAATTCTATAAGCCGCGAAGACGGTGGAGTAGCCCAGCGCGATGTACGTGGCGGCGGCTACCGCCGCCGCGGCCCCGGCTACCGCGCCTAGGAAGTAGGTAAGCACGTAGACTAAAGCCCCCGCCACCGCAAATATGTAGTAGAGCGAGACGAGGCCGGAGGCCAGCTCCAGCGCCATGGCGAATTTCAACATGTCGATTACCCACCGCCTCACAGCCGCCTCATCACCAGCCATAGTAATCTAAGCCACCCACGTCTAATAAATCTAAAGAGGAATAGTTGCGCCAAGCCGCTTACGTAGTGGACGTTGACGTACTCCTCCGGCGTGTATACTCTGAGAGTGACTGTGGCCGCCGTGGGCGGCGGCGGCTCGGCGCCAGCTCTGCACTTAACCCGTTTTTCCCGGGTTTTTACTGGGAGGTTCTCGACGGTGTATAGAGGCATGTGGCGGCTCAGCGTTAAGAAGAGTAGGGGATCTGCGGCGTATACGAGGTTGCGTTTGAGGGGGGCTGGGTCAATTCGGCTTAGGTAGAAGGCGCGGCGGATGCACGCGCTGTCCCGCGCTTTTTCTCTCAAGCCGCTGGGCATAACCTCCAGCAGGTCTTCTAGTCTGTAGGGGGGCTCTAGCTTAAAGGCGTACTTCCCGGCGCCGGGTAGGCAGTAGTCAAGAGCCGGCGGGGGCGGGTCGCCGAAGGTGGAGTAGCCCTCGGGGGCCTCCGCCACTACAAAACGGCCAGCCAGGTGGCTGACGGGGCCGTGGAAGGCGAGGGGTTTTTTAGAGCTGTAGAGAAAGGACGCGACGCATCCAGGCGGCCCCACCAGCTTCATGACGCCGTAAGACACGTAGAGACACTGTATAGAACATAAATGTTTTGCGACGGTCCACACGTAGAGCCGTCTTAGGCGGCGTGCTGTGGAATCTTTAAATTATTTTAATAAATAGAATATTGTGTCGTATGACT
>NZ_JBMFKV010000230.1:0-2631 GCF_049971835.1 Pyrobaculum sp. | reverse complement strand
TGCGCCTGCTGTAGGCTAAACCAATTACGTCCCCGCATTTCAGCTCCGCCTTGCCGCAAACGCCGCTTGATTCCCCGCCTGTGCGGGTACCGCCGTAGACTATTATGAGACTGTTAGACCTATTAATCACAGTTCCATTAGTCGAGCATAAATCTTCAACAACCCAGCGTCCGTCTCTATACGATATTCTGGCGTGTCTTCTACTAACGAAGTCGGAGTTTATAATTATATCGCCCTCTCTGCCCAACACGTACGGCTTATCTGGAAGTAACAATATTACAATATCGCCTATCAAGAGGTATCCCACAGGGCGGGCTTGGAGAGCCTTCTTAACTTCTGCGACGTTTTGATATCTTTTTCTGTAATCGGCCTCAAGACACCCCTTAAACACTTTATCAAACACGTCTCTGTAGCTACCGCAGTCGGCAATTTCGCATAACGGCATATTGAGGTTAATAACGGGTCCAAATGGTGAGGTCGTTATTAATTCGCCGCGTTCAATCCTTTCTATACACGGCCCGCCGCGGTTGCATTTCAGCATTGATAGAAGAACCACGCCCCACATATATATGTCGGAGGCCGGCGTTGCGATCCTAGCCTTTAGCTCAGGCGCCGAGAAATATCCGTGGTGGATACGAGAGCCAGAGGCGTATGTCAAGGTGGTTGCGGCGCCGAAATCTATGACCACGGGCTCCCCGCTTCTTCTCACTATTATGTTATCTGGCGTGAAGTCTCTGTGGACTATTCCCTCTGTATGGAGGCGCTCCAATACGTCTAGCAGGGCGAGGGCTTTTGTATACGCCTCTTCTGGAGAGAGGCCGCCTCTCCTCTTGATATATTCATCAAGCCTCTCGCCGTCAATATACTCGGTAACAAGATAGGGCACGCCCTTGTATATGCCGTGTGCAACATACTTCACAATATTGGGGTGGCTAATTCTCGACAGCAGCTCTGCCTCTGCTCTAAGCCTATTCTTCACATCTCCGAAACCTCTGGGGATTTTGACCGCAACTTTGGTACCACTCATCATGTCAATGCCTAAATAAATACATCCCTGCCCGCCACACCACAATTCGCCCTCGATTTTAAATCTACCGTCAAGGACAGAGCCGAGATTAATCTCAACAGTCTCCGAGCTAGGAGCCATATGTGCCACCTCTCCAAAAAATTTTAGCCTTTCTCGGCAGATACTTATCGTCTAAAGAGTCGTAACCTCAAATACTCTTTAGTTCCAAGCCAGCAACATGATGTATTTTACTAATGCGGCATACTGTGAGACGGGGCTCACAACAGCTGGCCTCCTCCGCGGCGATCCGGATCTGTGGGCGACGTTATACTGCGCCGCCAGCCTCACGATTTTCCTCACAGCCTCCTCTGTCCACAGCCTCCACAGCCGCTACAGCTGGCTCTTCGCGGTCTCGGCGCAATTGCCTGCGCAGAGGGGGTGTGGCGGGCCGCCTCTTTCTCCACTTGACGAATGCTGGGGCCGCCGGGCGGCGTGTGCCTGGGGCTGGCGGCAGGCGGGCGACCCGCCGCCGCTCGGCTACCGTGCCTCGGCGTCTTCTACACGATGCCGGCGTGGCGGAGGCGTGCCGGCGAGTTTCCTACGCGGGCGGCATGTTGCCGCAGATCTGTAGTTGTCCAGCGGCTTTGACGGAATGCGCCGGCGGTCTGCCGTCGAGGCGCGGGCGGCCGCGAGGCCGGTTGGGGCATCGGGAGCGCGTCGGGGCGTGGAGGGGGCGTCCAGTTATCTGCACCTACTCCTCACGATTACTATCCTTGCCTTCATATTGGCCAGTAGCCTAACGAGCTCGGCTGTGCTTGGTATCCCGCTTTTTAACAGAGACTGTACGTTCCTCGCTTCTTTCAGGGTGTCGTCCAGCTCCTTGGCTACCCTGCGGTCTTCCCCCTCTACGCTGTCTCTTAAGGCGGCAATGACGCCTTCCAGCTTGCTGGTGAACGGCTCCAGCCTCCGTCTTAGATCCTCCATCTCATTCTCGGCGATCTGCGCGGCGATCCTCTCAACGTATTCTACATACTGCTCTAGGGAACTCTGGAGTTCCTCTATCATCCTACAGAGAGGTTCGTTGATTAAGGACCGGTGCCCCGCCTCCACAGCCTGCGCCCCCGTTCTGCCCGTCGGTCCGCTGGCCTTTTCCTTCGATACGACTGGCTGATGCGACGAGTCTGAGGCTCGCGAACCTTCGAGGATCTCGACAACATCGTGATGACCGTTTTCTCTGGCGAGATCTAGAGGAGTTTTGCCGTCATTATTCCTAATGTTTGGATCGGCGCCGTGTTCAAGGAGCAGTTTAACAATATCGGCGTGGCCGTTCAGCGCCGCGAAGTGCAGTGGCGTATTGCCAGACTTGGTCCTCACGTTTGGTTTTGCTCCGTGCTCTACCAGGTACTTGACAATATTTAGATAGCCCCTATTCGCCGCGTTGTGCAAAGGCGTCACGTCTTCAAAGGATCTTGCGTTGACGTTGGCCCCACGCTCAACGAGTATCTTGACAACTGCGTAGTGGCCCATATAAGCCGCGATGTGCAACGGCGTGGCCCCATCGCCAGTAGTTGCGTCCACGTAAGCTCCCCGCTCTATCAAGTATTCAACCACGTCAGGATGCCCTC
>NZ_JBMFKV010000229.1:0-2632 GCF_049971835.1 Pyrobaculum sp. | reverse complement strand
GAACCTAGAGCTAATCGGCTGGCGAGACGACTACCCCTACAACGGCTCCAGAGTCACAATAGCGGTGATAGACAGCGGAGTAGACAGCGGCGCCTGCGGCCTAGACGGAAAGATCGTAGGCAACAAAGACTTCACCGGCGAGGGCCAGGAGGACCTAAACGGACACGGGACCCACGTAGCCAGCATAGCCGCCGGCGGCGACGTTGGAGTGGCCCGGGGAGCTAAGATATACAATATCAAAGCCTTCAATAAACACGGCGTCTCCAGCGACCACGTGGTATTGAGGGCCATATACCACGCTGGTACCGAAGCCCAAATCGACGTTGTTAACATGAGCTTCGGAAGACCCGGAGAGCTAGGAGATCCCGTGGCGAGAGCCGCCAACTGGCTCCTCTCCAGAGGCAAACTCCCCGTAGCCGCCGCGGGGAACTCGGGGCCGGAGAGAGGCACTATAGAAAGCCCAGCCCTAGGCGAATACGTCATAGCCGTAGGGGCCGTGGGGCCTGACAAGAGGATAGCAGAGTACAGTAGCAGAGGCCCTGTAGACAACCTCATAAAACCAGATCTCGTGGCGCCAGGTGGCGTGAGGGGCAGAGGCGTGGTGGCGGCGAGGCCCCGCAGAGGCAACCCCCTCTGCCCGCCAGTAGGCAACTGCCACATGGCCTGCATCGGCACAAGCATGGCCGCCCCCCACGTCTCGGGAGCCGCCGCGCTCCTCTTCCAAATGGCAAGGGAGGGCAAGCTGAGGGACACCCCAGCCGCCGTAGCTGTCAGAAACCGCATACTCCAAACCACGGAAGACCTAGGCCAGCCACCGGAGGACCAGGGCAGAGGCCTACTCCGCCTAGACAAAGCGCTGGCCACCACAGCAACCCAAGCCTTCGAGACAGCCGCCACCTCAATAACCGCCATAGCCGCCGCCATACCCATAATAGGCATACTCTCAGTCCTCGCGAAGCCGCCGCCAAACCTCCAGAAACAAAACTTCATCAACCAAGTAGCCGCCGCCTACAAGGCGGGGCTAATCACCAGAGAGCAGTTAATAACCCTCTACACACAAGGCCACATCACCCTAGACGAACTAATCAAAATACTAAAACTTTAAAAAAACCACCTAGCCAGTACACATGGCAACACGACAGGGAAGCATAATCGCCGCCGTCCTCATAGGCTTCATCACCAACGTAGCCCTCGGCTTCATAATACCCGCCTTCAACGAGCTAGTCGGAGGAGCCCTCGCCGGCTACATAGCAAGCGGCACCCTAGGCCGCGCTGTCCTCGCCGGCTTCCTAGCGGGGATACTTGGAGGACTCATCCTATCCATAGTGATCCTAGCCCTGCTACCCTTCATATCACCAATTCTAGCCCCAATCCTCGGCCCCCTCACCGGCCTCCTCCCGCTAGCCGCCCTCATACCAATAATACTATCCATAAAAGGAGCCCTCCTCTCAGCAGTAGGAGGTGTCATCGGCGGACTAATAGCAACCTATACAAAGAAATAAACCCGATCTTTTTATAACAATTTTAAAAATTATTCAATATCAATTAAGTATATATACATATCAGTAAACTTAGTCACTGTAATGATCATTTATATTTAAATGCAGTAACCCAATAGAAGCCATGTTCTAGACAAGTAGCGCGTCGATGGAGAACCAGGCGGTAATCGCGTGCGCACCGTCTCTGTACTAATAGATGTTGCGGCCTGGTGCGATGGTGACGCATTGCATAACTTAATCTCCCAAATATCTAGTAGTTAAGGCAACGTTCTCTTAGTACATATTCAATCGATTTCGATAGCCGTGAAAGATTGTAAATGACAGAAGATGAAGTTGGAATGGAGTCATATATTTCATACAGTAGGTTATTCACTATGGGCAGTAGGTTGTCTACTATCTGTACAATGTCTGGATATCTCCCCTCTGCGAAGCTCTTCAACGCAGACAAATTGCCATGCAACTCACTCAGGAATCCGCGTCCCAACAGTCGGCGAATTTCTCTAAGCTTTTCCCTAGTCAGCGGCCCCCTCCCGGCGGCCTTTACATAATCTCGGAACTGCTCCACCAGCTTAAGAGCCCTTTCAAAATCTTGACATATGTAGCTCGGAAGTTGTTTGGGCTCTGAGAAATCTACCAGCGGTTGTCGGGAATTGTATCGCATCTCAGGTTCAGGTGGAGGAGGCGGTGGCTCTTGTAACAACTCTATGAAGGTAATTATGGCTATAGCTAAGTACGATATTGAGATTATGTTCAGTCCCACTATGAATATGGATAGTATAGAGCCCCACCTATATACCTCTACCGCCCTCTCCAGGTACCTGAACTCTAAGCCGCAAGCTATTGTTTTTAGAAGATTTGCCGAGTATAGCTGTAGCGCCCATCCTCCCATTAGAGCTATGACCCCTAGGAGTAGCTCAATGGTAAAGCCGGGAGGCGACCAATTAAGCGGGAAGAGGGAGATTTGTAGATATCTGAATGCCACCTCAAAGACAGCCATGGCCAACGCGGCGGCGGCCACCCATTCCGCCAACTCCCCTCCCGTGTTGCGGCAGAGCTACGACAGCCCCAGCCACATAAAAATTACGCCAGCGAGATACACAAAGAAGCCAGTTAAAACGCCGATAGTTGCTAAA
>NZ_JBMFKV010000228.1:0-2635 GCF_049971835.1 Pyrobaculum sp. | reverse complement strand
CTGGGGCCCAACATCCCGCGCCTACTTGCGCAATTGGGGGCAGAGGTGGTTAAGGTAGAGCCCCCACCTAGGGGTGACAGGTGGAAATACGCATCTATGTGGGGCGGTAGGGGGTTTTTCAAAGGCATGAGAATTGACTACCTTTACCTCAACTCCAACAAGTACTTCCTGGGTCTTGACTTTAGGTCGGAGAAGGGCCGAGAGTTGATGCTTGAGCTCGTGAAGAGGGCAGATATCTTTGTGGAGAATATGGAGCCCGGCACGCTGGATCGCTACGGCTTGGGCTACCTACAGCTGAGGGAGGTAAACCCCAGGCTCATATATGTAAGCGCCAGCGGCTACGGGCAGTTTGGCCCTCTCCACAAGTTGCCAAGTTACGACATAATTGGCCAGGCTGAGTCGGGTATTATGGACACAACCGGGTGGGAGGAGGGCGAGGTGAATGAGCTGTACAGACTGCCCGACTACCCTGGCGATTGGCTACCCTCAACCATGGCTGTAAGCGCTGTGATCGCCGCGTTGATATACCGAGTAAAAAGCGGCAGAGGCCAATACATAGATCTCTCCCAAGCGGCTAGCCTCCAGCGGTTTATGTACCACTTTGTATATATGTCGGCCACGGGCAGGAGGATGGGGAGAAGCGGCTTTTTCGACCCCTTTGCCGTGGTGTCCGGCGTATTTAAAACCGCCGACGGCAAGTTCGTCGCCGTGGCGGCGATGACCGAGCGCCAAGCAAAAGCACTCGCAGAAGTTGTTCCCGGCCTTGCAGAAGCCATTGGAGATAAGTGGAGGAGCTACAAGGCCCTAGCCGAGTGGGTTGCAAAGAAGACGCTGGGGGATGTCTTAGACGTATGTAAAAAGCTGGGGGTACCCGCGCAACCTGTAATGAACGACTTCGACGTGGTGAGTGATCCATGGAGGTGGGAGAGGGGTTCGGTGGTCAAGATAGTAGATAGGCTGTATGGAGAGATCGTGGTGCCCGGACCGGTGGTTAAGATGGCAGGTGTTGACTTAGACGTGAAGTGGGTGGCAAGGCCCGTGGGGTACCACAACAAGCTGGTGCTTAAGAAGTGGCTTGGGTACGGCGCAGAGGAGGTAGACGAGCTAGTGAAGAAAGGCGTATTGGGCTATTGGGACGGCCAGATAGGCAATACGCCGCCGCCAGGCTGGCGGGCCGAGGATGACCCTGTATACCTCGGCGAGAGGGACGAGGTATGATTGAGAGAGAAGCCACTTTGAAAGAGCTGTTTAGGCCGGAGGACAAGCCAGCTGCGCTTGAAGGAGTCAAGGTACTGGAGATATGCGGCGTGAACTTCGGCTGTATGATCGCTGGCTCGATTCTCCAGGAGCTGGGCGCCGAGGTCTACACACTCTTCGACGAGGAGGCGGCGAAGATCACCGCAGAGGGCGTATATATAGAGGGGGTAGGCATCCCGTATTTCGTCGAGGGACGCGGCAAGAGGAGGGTGACGTGGTGGGAGGTATCATCCTTACTGCCGACGGTTGACATACTAATAGACGGATTAGGGCCTGGCAAGCTGGCGGAGAGGGGGGTGGGCTATCCCCAGCTCGCAGAAAAGTACCCAGCTCTGATCTACGTCGCGGTTTCCCCCTTTGGCCACTTCCCGACGCAGAAATCAAGAGAGTATGCAAACATGCCTGACTCAGATCTCACGGGACAGGCATACAACGGCTATATGGCCATGCTCGGAAACCCAAGCCTTCCGGAGCCCTACTCTTACCCATTGAGAGCAGGTATCTGGCTTTCGTGGGCTTTTACAGGCGCCGCGGCTGCGCTGGGGGCCCTGGCGGCTTACTGGCAGAGGCTCAAGACAGGAAAGGGACGTTTCGTAGACGTGGCTACAAACGACGTGTTGTCCGTAGTCCACCCATATCAAGTCGGCGCTGGGTTTATCCTTGGGAGGGGCAGGAGGAGGTCGCCGACCATCGACGCTAATCTACACGTCACCTACACTACTGCAAAGGCAAAAGACCGCTTCGTGGCCATTGCCACGGTGATATGGCCAGAAATCGAGGCGTTCTTCGAAATAATTGGCAGGCCTGACCTCGCCGAGAAGTGGAGAGAGGCAATGGCTAAGGTGGAGGAGAGGCCAGAGGAGCTCCACAGACTTGAGAAAGAGGTGTTTAACATCGTTGCGCAGATACCATCTGACGAGTTGATTAGGCGTAGCCGCGAGAAGGGAAGGCCCCCCATCGCCGTGGTTAAGACCCTGGAGGAGGTAGCGGCCCAGGAACACTGGCACGCGAGGCGCGCCATTATGCAGGTTGACTGCAGAGGCAAGCGGTTACTAATGCCGGGCACCCCCTACGTCCTCTCGGAGACGCCGGGCAGAGCTAATCAGCCCTGTTGATTTTATAAACCCCCTCCTCTACTTTTCTAAATGTAAATACTCCCTTTTCAGTCTTCACAGTTATCTGCCGCGGCCACCCCGACGCGTCTATCTCCACATGGAGGAACCCCGCCTCTCTAAACACATCCTCCACGTCTCTCCTCGGCAGATCCTCCGGTATCAACACCGCGTAGCTGAACACCCCCACCTTCACCAACTGCGCAAGCTCCCTCCTGTCCTCCGGCTCCGTAATGTCGTAGAAGGACCTCGGCTCCACGGCCTCT
>NZ_JBMFKV010000227.1:0-2636 GCF_049971835.1 Pyrobaculum sp. | reverse complement strand
CCTCAGCAAAAACTCTCTTCTTCACCTCAATATCCTCCACCACAGCCTCCACCACAACCTCAACCCCCTCAACAGCTCTACACACATCTCCCACTACAGGCTTAATTCTGGCAAGAATAGTTTGTACATCCTCCTTTAAGCGCCCTCTCTCCTTTATTTTTACCAGCGACTCCTCGATATTCCTCAACGCTTTACTTAGGATGTCTTGAGAAATATCTACGAGACTAACCTCGTAGCCAGCGATTGCGAAAAGCTCAGCAATGCCGTGGCCCATGGCGCCTGCCCCAATCACAGCTACCCGAGGCATAATCACGGACTTAAGCTGAGTATTGTCACAAAGGCGTAGTGCCCCGTGCCGCCGATGTTATGCGCCAGCGCCATCCCATTCCTAATAGGCGCTTGGCGGCCCCTCTCCACCTGTTGTCGCAATTGCTTGGCAAGCTCTGCTATCATTGAAACCCCAGTGGCCCCTATTGGGTGGCCCTTTGCCTTCAAACCCCCATCTAGGTTGACTGGTATCAACCCGCCAATGTACGTCTGTCCCTCTCGTATTAGCTTGTAGCCCTCCCCACGTTTGGCAAACCCCAGATCTTCATAAGCCATAATTTCCGCAATTGTGAAGCAGTCGTGTACCTCAGCTACGTCTAGGTACTTAACAGGATTCTGAGGATCAATGCCGGCTTTCTTATACGCCATTTGGGCGGCGACTTGCGCTGCCTCAAGCCCCACGAAGTCTAGCCTTTTGCTCAAGTTAGCGGTTCCATTTGCATAGCCAACAGCCTTGATCCAGACTGGAGTGTCCGTGAGCTTCTTTGCGATTTCTTCGCTTGCTAGTATTACCGCAGATGCGCCGTCTGTTATGGGGCTACTGTCGTACAACTTCAACGGCCACGCCACGTAGCGCGAGGCGAGGCACTCCTCCACTGTGATGACCCTCTGGAACTGGGCCTTGGGGTTGAGCGAGCCGTAGTAGTGGTTTTTTACAGCTACTTTACAGAAATCCTCCTCCGTAGCTCCGTATCTATTCATATATGCCGTGGCGTACAGCGCGTAGTACCCGGGAAAGGTTAAACCAAAGTTTTCAAATTCCCAGAAGTAATTCCCCGCCCGTCCAATAAACTCCACCACCGTAGGCGTAGGAGACTCGTTCATCTTCTCCACACCGATAGCCATGACTATATCAGCCTCACCGCTGGCAATCATGTGGTACGCCGTCCTAACAGCGGCTGATCCGGTGGCGCACGCGGCTTCTACTCTTATCCCGTTTCTAGGAACAAAGCCGCAGTATTCTCCAACCACCACTGCAGGTAGAGCCTCTGAAGACCATCCACCGACGTTCCCCACTACGAAAGCTTGGATGTCTTCGGGCGCGAGACGTGCGTCATCTAGAGCCTCCTTCACGGCTTCCCACGCTAATTCTGGTAAAGACACGTCGGCTCTGTTGCCGAACTTACTGACACCAATCCCTACCACTGCCACCTTTCCCATGTAAAGAAGCAGTAAAGTAGTATTTTATTTATTGTATAGTCTTAGACTTTGTGTGGATTTAGGTAACTAATTTGGCTACTTCGTCAGGTATCTGCCCCTTTTCCTTCAGTAATCTAATTAGCTGGCGGTAAGCCACCAGCTTCTGGATGTTGTTAGCCCCCTCGTATATCTGGGTAATCTTGACGCTTCTCAAAAACCTCTCGACGCCGGTCTCCCTAATTACCCCCACGCCGCCGTGGAGGTTTATGGCTTCGGAAATTACCTCCTCCGCCACCTCTGTGGCGTAGAACTTAGCTAGAGACGCCACAAAGGTGAACTCCCGCCTGTCCTCGTCGGCCAGCTTAGCCGCGAGGTATGTCAAGAGCCTCGCCGTGAAGATCTTAGCCATCATCTCCACCAAGCTGAACTGGATGGCTTGGAAATAGGCGACGGGGACTCCGAAGGCCTGCCTCTGGTGTACGTACTGGAACGCCCTCTCAAAGGCGGCCTGGGCCATGCCCACAGCCTGAGCGGCGACGCCTATCCTCGTCCGGTCGAAGGTCTCCATTGCGTAGAGGAAGCCCATCCCCTCCTCGCCCACCCTATTCTCGTCGGGCACCTCCACGTTTTCAAGCACCAGCTCACAGGCGTGGTTGCCGTACAAACCCATCTTGTGGTAGCACTGCTCCACCTTGAAGCCGGGGGTGTCCCTCTCCATGATGAAGAAGGTGAGGCCCAGGTACCTGACCTTCTTGTCTGGTGGCGGGTAGGTGCGGGCCAGCACTATGAAATAGTCCGCCACGTCGGAGCTACTGATGAAGGCCTTACGGCCGTTTATAACCCACCTGTCTCCCTTCTTCTCGGCCTTTGTCTGTATGCCAGCCACGTCAGAGCCACAACAAGGCTCCGTGACGGCGAAAGCCCCGAACTTCTCACCCCGGGCGATGGGCGGGACGTATTTCTGCCTCTGCTCCTCGGAGCCGAACAGCATTATTGGAGTAAGGAACAGCTCGTTAGTGCCGAAATAGACGCTCAGCCCCGGAAGGACTCTGCAGAACTCCTCGCTCATTATAGCCGCCATTCTGTGGTCGCCGCCCTGGCCGCCGTATTTCTCAGGTATCCCTATCCCGAAGAAGCCCTGCTCCGCTATCTTTTTAAGGAGATCTCTC
>NZ_JBMFKV010000226.1:0-2637 GCF_049971835.1 Pyrobaculum sp. | reverse complement strand
AGAGCGGCCGTCGTGTGCGGAGAGGAGAGGCTCTCCAAGTCGCCGCTTGCCACAGGGGCGGCCGGCATCGCCGTCGCAGTGCTTATGTATGTGTTTTTACGCACGTGGCTCGGGTCGCTGGCCTACGCAGTCGCCATCGCCCTGGGACTCGCCGCGGCCTACCTCTCTTTTCACATACTCGTGCTACTGTGTTGCGCCGTGTCCAGGCGGGGGGCGAGCTCCGATCCCGAGCTGGAGAAAATCGCCGGTGAGGTCGCGGCCATTCTAAACGCCGAGGTGGGAGACGCGGTGCAACTAGCCGGCCGGACATACATCGTGGCCTCGAGAGGCTCAGACTTCCGCGGATACGCCGTGAGGCTCGTAGACGCCAGGTGTGCAGAGTCGGCGGGCCTCCCTGGGGCTACGGCGCCAGGCTCTTGACGGCGTAGGCGATCAGCGCCGCGATGAGGCCCGCCGATGCCGAGAGGAGGAGGGACCTCTGGGTAAATTTGTAGATCTTGTCATAGACATATACCATGAGCGCCACCCACACCCCGACGGCGACCGCCTCCACCACGTTACAACTTTGCCAGCTTTATTAATTTCGACCTATCAAGCTTTACGCCGCTTGCCGCCAGGCGGTAGCACGCCCCGCATGGAGTCTTCACATCTCTGCGGGTATCTAGCCCATGTTCCACAGCCACAGCGACAGGACCTGCATATCTTAACGCCAACATAACCTTTTTCTCCTGAGTTTTTAAGTTTTCGTGTCAAAAATCCAAAGCAGGCAGAAAAAGCGGAAGCTCGCAGTAATAGTGCTTGGTTTAATAGGCGTACTGGTTATTAGCTCTGGCGTGTATTTGTGGTACAGATACGCGGCAGAGCCTCCTCCCGACCCAATGGCAACTCTGGGGCCGTATGTTGTAGTTGGTGGGGGAATTTTTGTCGCATTAACCCTGCTCCTTGAGCCTGTCGGCGTCGACGTCAAGCCGGGGGAGGTTGTGCTCAGAACCCGCTGGGGCGTCAAGAAGATTAGGGGGTTTAGAGTGCTGGGGCGCTTCACGACGGGGGAGTTGCTCCGCTACGTCTATTTCTGCCCGGTGGGCTGGCGTCTCGATATCTGGTCTCTATACGCTATTTGCTCAACGGCGTTTGGGAGGGCCGTGGCTTTCTCCACGCCCGCGTGCTCCGACAAGTGGCTTGCCCTGGAGGCGGGGGGAAGGCGCTACGTGATCTGTTGCGAGGAGAAAGACGGTCACCTCTGCGACAATGTATAGATTTTTCACAGTTACCTTCGGACTGGGATGGGCTCTGCAAGCTCTGTCGCCCACGTCGAACTTCTGGCTAGCCGCGGCCATGTGGACGCCCGCCCTCGGCGCCCTGGCGGAGGGCTTCAGGCCTCCGCCGTATGTGTTGACCGGCGGGCAGAGAGTTCCGTACTGGGGGTCTATGTGGCCTGCAGGTTTGTGGACTTTGCTGACAGTCGCCTCTACGTTGCCTCTACATAGGGCGGAGCCTAGGGCCGAAGCCCTGCTCGCCTTCCTCCTTGCCCCACTCACGCCAGTTGCGGTGGCATTTCTAGGCGCCTTCGGCGAGGAGTACGGCTGGCGCGGCTGCCTACTGCCGAGGCTGGCGGAGAGGTGGGGCTACTTAAAGGCCTCGTTTGTAGTGGGCTTGATATGGGCCCTGTGGCACACCCCAGCCATTCTACTGGGCTACCAATACGGCTGGCGCTGGAAGGCGGAGGGAGTCCTCCTTTCCATACTACCCACGGTGCCGCTGTCTGTAATACACACGGCGGTATACCTAAGGTACGGGGTATGGGGCGCCGCCTTCCTCCACGGCGCCGTAAACTCCTGGGCTCCCCTCTACTACCTACTATTTCCACAACTACTGGAAGAGAGGTGGCTCTGGGGCCCCGTAGGCATCCAAGGCGCCGCTCTCCTCCTGCCGGTGGCTATCGCGGCGTGGAGGAAGTATGTCGCCGAGACGCATGCCGGTCAGCCCAACCCCCAGCGCCGGGGAGAGAGTTGAATAGCTTTAGAGGCTGGTGCCGGGCAGTTTGTAGAGACCGGCTCTGTTAGAGTGTAAGAACAAAGGGCTAATTTGGCCTACTACTAGCCACCTTACGGCGACGCGGCCGTTGAAGAGAGAGCCTCAGCTACTTCTGCAGTAAAGGCGTGTAGAGTGTCGTTTTTAGTTGAAAGCCGAGACTAGCGATGTCTTAGTTTAAGCCTAGAGATGACATTAAATCGCTGGAGGCGTCGGCTGTGCAGATATACATAGAAAAACTTAAAAAACATGCACAGTTATTAAGGCGAGGGGCCCGTGGCTTAGCCCGGTTAGAGCGCCCGGCTGATAAAGGGCATCTGCCCGGGCATCCGGGAGGTCCCGTCAAGCCCCCGCGTGGGGGCTTGGGACAGGGTTCAAATCCCGGCGGGCCCACCACCTCCGTTGCCGTAATTTGTCTCACTCAGCTCTGAGGCTGTTACGTAACCAATGGCTACACGCCTGGCCTCGCCGAGGGGGTTCGCGGCTCGTGGTACCCAGCCGCCTAGAGGCGTCCCGCGGTGGGGGTTTGTATATATCCTGTACGCCTCGTCCCGTCCGCCCGGCGGATTTGAAAGTAGATGAGCAGGTGGCTTGTGGTCAACCGCC
>NZ_JBMFKV010000225.1:0-2639 GCF_049971835.1 Pyrobaculum sp. | reverse complement strand
ATAAGGATCTTGGTACCCCGAAGCGGGGCCAGGAAGTCGAGCCTCCGCATCTTCTTCAAAATGGCTATGTACGCCTCCTCGAGCCTCGGCCTCTCCGAGGCCCACCGCGCCTTCAGCACACACCCCTCTGCTATTCTGTACAGAGGCAGAAGCTCCACCACAGGCTTAGCCCAGAAGAGCCGTAGCCTCCCCAGGTGGCGGTACCACAGCGCAAACTCGTCCGGAGTCAGCGGGTCTAGGCACACCATTAGGAAAACAGAGAATTCCGCCGAGTCACCAACTTCTCCAAGTCGGACACCACCGGGAGTATAGAGGCGTAGTCCTTACTAGCCAGCAGAGACAAGACGGTATTCATCTTATCGAAAATCACGGCGTCTATCTGCTCAATCTCCCTCTTAGACGTCGCCCGCCCCTCTATAGACTTCACCCTCACAGCTATCATATTCACAGCCTTCAAAATCCTACCCAACTCCTCCACGTTATCCGAGTTAAGCATCCTCTTCCTAATCTCCGTCTCGATCTCCTTCAGCCCCCTGTAGATCAGCTGTCTAATCTTCGGCTCATCTTCTACACTTCTATACCCTGGAAACACAAAGAAACGAGGTGCCACAGACTGGCGTTACGATCCATTTAAATATCTTTAGACCTTTAGCCACCCACCCACAAAATCCGTAACCCACCAATCCAACACCCACTAGAGGCGACACCGGCGCCCAGCACACCCTCCTGCGCATGTGGGAGTAGCTGACCGGGCCGCGGCGACGCGCCACACGACGCCGCGACGCCCACAACGACCTGTACCCCACCCCAGGCAAGGAGACGCAAATCCGATAGAAAACAGACACACAACCAAACACGACACAGGTGGGGGGCGCCAGCAGGTGCCTGAAAACACCCCCCGGCATCCCCCTCAGCGGCCGCGAAGGCCCCCGTAATTGGAGGGGCGTAGGTAAAGGGCGCCGCGCGCTCAAAAACATTTTATAAATTTCGCCACGTCCTCCCGTGCTTGGCTGGGTTGACCACCCCGAGTACTACGGACCTCTAAACGTCGATATGCTTGACAAGCCCGAGGTCGTGCTCACGGCGGTAGTCATAAAGCAGTCCTACGACGGCTTTGAGAAAGCCATCGGCACGTGGTCTCGCTTCGGCACGCTAAGCGTAGTCGAGGCGGTCTACGCCTACGTCACACAGGCGAGGAGGGGGGTACTCGGAGCGGGGGAGCTCCGGGCGAAGCTACTTGAGCTCTTCCCCGCCGCCACCGAGCTGGACATACTAGCCATGCAGAGGGTGCTGAAGCTGGGGCTCGGCATCACCACCTGCGACCTAGGCCTGGTGGTGCTGTCCCACATGCCCGTCGGAGGCGCCGGGCACCCCCAGAGGCCCCTAGGCACCATATACGAGCTGAGGGGGGGAGACGCCACAATCTACGTCGCGCGCAACGCGGGGAGACGGGAGATCTACGACGGCGAGACCATGTGCGTCGTCCCCATGTCAAGCCAGCCACCACTACACCCCCTATACGAAGCCCACCTAAGGGGCTTTAGAATAGTCACAGAGGGGGAGCCCCCCGAGGACGCCCCATGCGTCGTGCACAGGAAGCTGGGACTGCGTTGCCTAGACGCGCGGTTTGCCTTGTCTAATCCGGGGTAGCTCCCAGCCCCGGGCCAGCGACACAATCCTAATGGCGATAACCGCCACAATTGTAACCAGCATGGCCACCTCCCTCCCCAGCCCCAAGGCGGCCAGGTATATTAGGCCGCCCACAGCCGCCGCAGAGGCGTAGATCTCCCTACGCAACACCGCTGGCACCTCCCCGGCGAGAACATCGCGGATAACCCCCCCGCCGGCGGCCGTCACCGAAGACAGCATCATCACCGTCAGCCAGCAGTCCCCCAGCCCCCGCAACTGGCAGTAATTCGCAGTCAAATCCGCGCCGATAGCGGCGAAGGCGCCCAAACCCACCGCGTCGGGGTAGAGGACGTAGTCCCTGACCTTCTTCACATAGGGGTAGAGGAAGAACGCCGCCAGAGAGGCGGCGATTGCGGTCAGCGAATACGGCATGTACACCACGTTCACCGGGGGGACCCTGCCGAGTAGCAAATCCCTGATAATACCCCCCGCAAGCGCCGTGGAGAACCCCAACACCACAAACCCCAGCAGATCCATATCCTTCTCACCCGCCTTCAACGCCCCAGACAGCGCAAAGGCCACAATCCCCACGTAGTTAAGCAACTCTACAACGTCCTCCGCCCGCATAGCCCCAGCGCCTCGGCTATATGGACGTCCTCCACCACCGGCTTAACCAGCTTTACAAACCTCTCCACGTCACGCCTCTCGTACAGAACTATAAAACGACTGACGCCCGCCTCGTCGGCGGTCACAAGGGGGGCCAGCCCCAGCAGCCTAAGCGACTTGGCCAACTTCCTACTCCCCGTCTTGAATATGACCAGCACCTCGCGCCCATGGGGGTCTCCCATGAAGAACTCACCGTGCGCCTCGAAGGCGCCCTTTATGAAGTATATATGCTCCAGCAGAGACGCGGGCGCGTATCTGCAGTACGTCTTCGGAAGCTCCACGGCGCCGTCTGACGTCTTGAAGCCGAGCGACCCCAGCCACCGGAGCAGATACCCCCTCACCCC
>NZ_JBMFKV010000224.1:0-2639 GCF_049971835.1 Pyrobaculum sp. | reverse complement strand
GGGGGTGCGGCGAGGTGGTGGAGGTGCCCTACGCCCCTCCGGATAGGCCGAGGGTGGTGGTGGACCTGTCTCTCTGGGCTGAGCACACGGAGGGGGAGAAGAACGAGCTGGTGGAGCAGATCCTCGCCACGCTCAAGGCGGTGAGGGCCGTGCTGTGGGACGGCAACCTGTGGCTCACCAACACGCCGGGGGAGTTCCTCCAGTTGCTGAGCCGCCACGCCCCCGGACTGGTGCACAAAATGAGGATCTTCGCCGGCACGCCTTCCTTTGAGAAGCCGATCGTCCTAGACCCGGAGGGCGACTGCCTATTTATCGAAGAGGTGGCGAGGTCCCACGTTGAGTTTATCATCGGAGGCATAGTGGACAAGGAGAGGTCGGCTAAGGGGGCCACCGCCCGCCTCGCCGGGAGGATCGGCGTCGAGAAGAGGTGCAGAATCGAGCTGAGGGGCTCAAGGGTGGGGGTCCCCGACAGGATAAACAAAATCGCGGAGATCGTGCTCCGCACCCTATCAGGATCGCCGCTGGAGGCGGCGATACTGGCGGCCCAGGCAAAGCGGGACCGGGTGTACAGACTCATGTGGGAGCTACAGAGGCGCATAGTCAAGACGCCCGACGGCGGTCTGGCGGTTACCCGTCAAGCCCTAGAGGAGGCCAACTGGTTGGGGGCCCCGTGGGAGGAGGTGGAGCTGGCTGTAAAAAAACTCAATCTGAAGATACTTTAGCATCGGAAAGGGCCGGGGCTCGCGCAGGGGGAGGGGAAAACCATACGATTTTCAAGTGGCTCGGCGCCTGCCCCTCGCCAGCCAGCCCGCGGCGGCCCCCGCGGCTAGGGCCACGGCGGCTAGGGCTGAGGCGGCGGCCCAGTCAGCCTCGCGGATGGACACGATCTGCGTGACCGTCTCCCTCTGGGTGACCTCCCTAACCTCGGTGACGGTGGTGGGAGGCGCGGTCTTGGTGACGGTCTGTGTGACTGTGACTAGAACGGCGGTGGTTGTGTTGACGACGGTCTGCGGCACCGTCCGAGTCAAGTTGACGTACACCACCTTCACAGTAGAGGACGCCCCGACGGGGAAGGCGTAGTTGGGCCAGCTGTAGGCTCTGGAAAATACGGCGGCTCCCTTGTAGAGCTTGTCAAATATATACACAGCGGTGCCGTTGCCGAAAACCATGAAGTCGGCTACGTGGGGCGCGCAGGCTCCCCATTTCTCCACAACGAGCGGGCCGCAGTAGTAGAAGGCGGCCTTCACATCCTTGGAAAACCTAAGGACCGTCCCGTCCTTGAAGTAGTAAATAATTTCATCCGCCGTCCCTTTACTCTTTTCTAGTGTTCCGGTGGCGGCGGTGAGCCTGTATATGCGGAGGGTGTAGTTCTGCGGGAAGAAGACAGCTATGTAGCTAACGGTTTCGTTCGACGTCGCCAAATTTTTAAAAACAATCCCCATATTTGAGCGCACGGAGTGGAAGTATACCGAAAATCCGGGGGAGACTGCCCTCAAGTCCTTCAGAATCTGCCAGGCAATAATGAAGGCCTCCACCTCTCTCTTGAGCTGGGGAACGCCCCCCGCCGTGCCGGCCAGGTACTCGTACAACTCGTAGCTGAAGTCCCCTATACGTACTCTCAGAGGGCTGTCGAAGATAGTCCATATATACGCCGGCTTGAAGGAGCCGTCCTCCCCCACCACTAGGTAGTAGATCCTTGGCTCGTCATCCACATAATACTTGTCGCTGGGCAACACCGGGGTGAACCATGACACTTCAACCAATTTCGGAGTCCGCAACTCCCATTCAAAACCTCTCCAAGTGTACTTAACCGGCTCCACGCCGGGTAAGAAGTGGGGACATTCGCCTATACATCTCGTCACAACCATCCTAGTGAAGGCCGGGCTGACCTGCCCCGTGACAAGTCTATGCCTCAGCCCCCTCCCCTCTCTGTACGGCATTCTAAACTGGTAGTATATGACGTAATCCCCCTCTGTGTATATCGAAACGTAGTCTGTGTAGCCCACCACCGCCGCGGCGGTGCCGTTGGGGGAGAGCCACATCACAGCCACAAAGCCAGGCCTCTCGAAGCGGAAGCCGAAGCTGCGGCGGGCGCCGTTAATATAGCCGCCTCCCAGCCCCACATCCCACATCTCCTTGTAAACCGGCTCTGCCCCACTCCACCCCACCTCAAGCCATCTGCGGTATTTTACGTCGCGCCAGCTGACGCATATACGCGGCGTCTGGACGAGGCCCCGCCCGGAGCCGCCCTCGGGGCGGTAGCCCACCTCCACCACGGGGGCGTAGCAGGCGAAGACGTTGTAGTCCATGGTGCTTGCGTTTCCGTAGAGGTAGTGGACATACCTCTTGTCGAAGGCCCAGACGTCCCCGGCGCCTCTGATCCTGGCCACAGACAGATCCGGCAGCGACCCCGCCTCGAAGACTGGGGTGTAGCCGAGTTCGTCACTTTTCAGCTCCACCACCCTGCCCAGCCACATGGAGCCTGGTGGGTCGCCGATCCAGAAGAGGTAGACTGGGACCGCGTCGTTGGTGAACTTTATGTAGGTGTAGCCCCTCACGAGGGACGCGGCGTAGTTCACCCAGCCCTTAATCGTGTAGGCGGAGCCTGTCTTCAGCCACACGCTGACGTAGCCGTCTTC
>NZ_JBMFKV010000223.1:0-2649 GCF_049971835.1 Pyrobaculum sp. | reverse complement strand
GGGGTACCTCGCGGCGATTGTGGCGGTGGTTGTGTTGTATGTGGTGGGTGTCTTGGTTATCTTCTTTAGGTACCACTTCAGGGGGTTTAGGGCTCTGCACCGTCTGGGGTTTAAGGCGGCTTGGTTGCTGGCTTGGGGGCCTGTGATTTCGCTAGTACTCATGGCGGCGTTGTTCGGCGTGGTGGTTTTCTCCGCGCCGGCTGTGTTGCTCAGGGGGGATATCTTGGGGGCCTTGGCGGCCGGCGTCGCGGTCATGGCCTTGCTGGCGGCGGCCTTTGCGGTGGGTTTCGCGGTGCTGGTGGCGCGGCTGGCTCTGCTGAGGGGGCTCTACCGCTACACCGGCCTAAGCCTTTTCAACATTGCCTTTGTCCTCGCCTTGGTGGGGCTGGTGTTCTACGCGGCCTACTACCTCTACATCCTCACGTATTCAAGGCCCTATGGCTTCGCCGCGCCAGGCCCGGCGGTGGGTCTGGCGGCGCTTGGGGGAATTGTAAGCTTCGCGGCTTACATCGTGGAGATGCTCGCCTACAAGGAGGGGTCTGAGTGGACGCCGAAGGCGCAACCTACCGCACCCGCCTAAGGGCGCCGTCCCGCATTTCGTACATCGCGTCTGAGTTCTCCGCCTCTGGGGGGTAGTGGGTTGTCCACACCACCAGCGCCTTTTTTGCGTACTGCGCGACGTAGTCCAGGAGGCCCCTCCTCTTCTCGGGGTCTAGGTAGGCGGTGGGCTCGTCCAGCAGGGCGGCTTTGGGTCTGCAGGCGAGGACGCGGGCTACTGTGACGAGCTTTTTATAGCCGCCGGAGAGGGACTTGGCCTTGTGTCTGAGGAGGGGTCTGAGGCCGAGGGCGTCCACCACGTCGCCGTCGTTGCATACGAGGTTGTCCTCCACGGTGCCGGAGTAGACGAGGGGCTCCTGGTGGCTGTAGAGGACGTCGCCGCGGTGTCTGGCCCTCGCCTCGCGCCACGGCGTGCCCATTATGTAGACCTCGCCCTCTGTGGGCTCGGTGAGCATTGCGAATATCTTTAGGAGGGTCGTCTTGCCGGAGCCGTTGGGCCCCACAAGCGCCACCAGCCCCCTCTCGGGTAGCTCCACGTTGACGTGGCGGAAGACGTAGTCCCCGTACCTCTTGCCGAGGTCGACGGCCCTGATCATCCCCTGTATCTAAAGCCCAGCGCCGTCACGGCGGCGCTGACCGCCAGCGAGATGGCCAGCAGTATCACGCCCAGCTGAATCGCCGCGTCCCAGTTGCCCAGCATGGTTTCGTGGGCAATGGCGGTGGTTAGGACCCTCGTGCGGTACCTCATGTCGCCGCCCAGCATCAGGGCGATGCCCAGCTCCCCAACGGCCCTCCCATACGACGCGGCGAGGCTGGCGGCGGCCTCTCTGACGTGCAGAGCGGCTGTGCGCCAGAAGGAGAAGCGGAACATGTCGGCCACCTCCCTCAGCCTGGGGTCGACGCCCTCAAGCGCCGTGAGGGCGAAGGAGAGGTAGAGGGGGAGGACCAGCACGGTGTGGCCGATGACCACGGCGTCTAGGGTGTAGAGCAGCTGGAGGCTCCCCAGGGGGCCCGTCCTCGCAAGCAGGAGGTAGAGGAGGAGGCCGAGGAGGACCGTCGGCATGCCGACGAAGCCGTTGAAGAGGGCCTTCAGCGCCGCGGCGGCCCTCCCGCCTCTTATGTGTAGCCAGGCGGCGAGTGGGGTGCCCAGCGCCGCGGCGATAATAACGGGTGTTGTGGAGACGTATAGGGTGTTTAGGACTATGCCGGCTACTTCAGCTGACACAGCTGGGTCCGAAGATGGCGGGTTTTATCCACTCCATGGCTTTGGGGTCGGTCTTGTTTATTGGGGTGAAGAGGGGCGTCCCGGCGATGGTTAGGTTGCCGATGACCTCGAGGCCCCTGGTTAGCATGTACTGGGCCATTAGCTTGGTGGCGGGGGAGGGCTTGACGATTTCGAAGCTGTATATGTTGATGAGGTCCGGCGCCGCCGCCACTATGACGTCTAGCTGGGGTAGCTTGTCTCTGTACCTCAGCCAGGTCCCGGTGTCTGACAGTGTGTAGGCCTTCTTCTCGTTGGCGAGGAGGAGGGTCTGGCCCATGCCGGCGCCGGCTGAGATGTACCACGTGTCTTTGGCCGGGTCGGGCTCCCTCCCAATTGCCTTCTTCCAGAGGGAGAGCTCCATTAGGTGGGTCCCGGACTTGTCTCCGCGGGAGACGAAGGGGGCCTTGGCCTCGGCGATTTTCTTGAAGGCCTCCACGGCGGTGAGCCCCCTGGCGCCGGCGGGGTCGTCCTTCGGGCCGACGATGATGAAGAAGTTGTAGGCTATCACGTCTCTGCACTTCAGGGTGCCGTTCTCCAAGTACTGCTTCTCCAGGCTGGGGGCGTGTACAATAACCACGTCCACGTCTCCCCGGGCGGCCATGAGGAGGGCCTGGCCGGTCCCCACCGCGGTGTACCTAACCTCTATGTCGTAGCCCCTGGACCTGGCCCACTTTTCGAAGTCTGGGATCAAGACGTCAAGAAGCCCCGTGTCCTTCACGCTGGTGGTGGTGGCCATGTAGAGGACGACCTTCTGGGTGGTCGTCGTTGTCTGTGTGGTCTGGGTGGTCGTGGCCGTCGCCGTGGGGGTCTGCGCGGCTTTTGGCGTA
>NZ_JBMFKV010000222.1:0-2652 GCF_049971835.1 Pyrobaculum sp. | reverse complement strand
GCCTAGCCTTAACCTCCTCCAAATCCACCACCTCATCAAAAGAACGAGGACGATACTTCTCAAACCAAAACAACTCGGCCATGTGGCAGAGATGTTGTCTGTTAAAAACAGTTAACGCGAGGCGGCAGCGATGCGTTCTAGCTCCTCACGCTTCCTCACGGCATAGCTCTTGGGATCATTCGCCGCCGCCGCGACGAGCTCGTCGGCGAGACACTCTTCTATCGGCTTCGGGTTATTAAATGAACAAGTTCTTGCGCCCTCAGTAATCCAGCGGAGGGCGAGGTCAAGACGTCTTTGTGGAGATACGTCTACAGAAACAGAATAAGCTATGCCGCCCATGATTATCCTCGTGACTTCCTCCCTCGGGGCCGTGTTGATTATTGCGTCGATGAAAACCTGTAGCGGGTTTCTACCCGTCTTGTAGTACACTAGCTCAAAAGCCCTCTTAACTATGTTATACGCCTTGTGCTTCTTGCCGGCGTTTCTCCCAGGCCTCATCATGAGGTTTATAAGCCTCTCCACAATAGGAATCCGCGCCTTTCCAAACCGCACATTTTGAAACCTCCCCTCAGTATGTGGAAGCACCACAGGCTTTAGACAGATATATCTCCTCAGACCGGGATCTCTCACCACCACCTCTTCATAACTCCATTTACCAAACAGTAGAACCGGCTCGCCGCCGAGTGTCTTAACATCACGCGGGCACTCCTCAATTATGGGCACATCGCCTACGTACTCCACTCGGCTACTCTTAGGAAGTTGCTCTCCGAAGATCGTAGACATACGCAAGGCTAGGTTTCAAGGACTTTAAAAACTTTTGAAAATCACTTCTCGGACAACATCGTAGACACCAAGCGCCTAATCCCCCTATACTCCCCCTCTACGCTATTCAATATCTGTCGATAAATCTCCGGATAAGGCATGCACTCAGCCTCCGCGATCTTACATGCGAGACTCAGCAAATAAGACGGGGTGCACTCCACGCGGTATTTTTCCCCCCGCCACACGACGGTACAAAAATCGCCCACGTAGGCGTAGCCTCTATGTGTTAATATTGCTTTTCAAAATGTTTTAGAGAGGTAGGAGTAAACTGAAACTAATTCATTTTCAACTTCCACCTAGTGTTGCAACGGTTTCCCCCAAAACAGTATCCTAGATACTCCACGACCCCCTCTCTTCTGAGGCGGGCCAACACGGCGGCGACAGTGCGCCTATTAACCCCAAGCATTTTTGCGATATCTGCACTACTTAACTCTCCGTACTCCCTCAGGAGGTTTATAATCTGCTCTGCCAACCTCTGGGTTGCAAAATCTCTCACGCATCTGTTAACACTACAGATATTTATACCTTATGTATGACAAAGCTAAAATGTCCAATGTGGATTAAACACGCCGATGAGAGAGGTCAGAGGATCTGACACGTGACGACCGGCTTTTTGACGAGGCTAATATTCTCAGAGCCGCCCTAGCGGCTACGGAAAACTCGCCTAGCTCTTTGAGTATTGAAGTCGCTCTCCTACTAAGCGCGTTGGGGACAGCCCTATCGGGCTCCCCATCAAACCAGACGTAACACCTCCTCAACCAGCATATCTGTAGGTAATATAACACATCATCCTCTAAGTCAAACTCAGCCTCGGCTTCGAACAACCCACGTCTCACGTATATATATTCACCAGTAACCTCTTCCCCACGCTTAATAACCGTCTTCTTTATAACAAGCCCACCACGGCGCACCAGCACAGCTAACTCCTCCGACACGTATACGTAAACGATAAAAACTAAATCAACAACGTGTACCCGTAGGAATTATGGTTATAATATGATGACGACGGGATATGGAGAAAGATGACGAAGAGAACCCAGCTGAGTCACGGGACACGGTATACGAACCCACGCCTAGAAGTTCGCCAATCCTCTGTGCTAAGTTACAGAGTTGGTAGATAGGTGACGGGTACGAGGGGCTCTTTAATCTGGCCCTTTACTACAATACCCATTTTTGGGACTATTTCTATCTCGTATATGCCTGGGTGGACGGGGCTCCACCTCATCTTTCTTACAAACATCACCCTCTTGAAGCTTCCATCTCTCGCCTTTGCAATTCCCATAATGAAAACGCCGGTTGCTAGAAACTCCTCAACGCCGTATCTACTAATAGCGCCGGAGCCAGACGGGATTTCCGTCGTGATTATGTTAGTGGTGCCTATCTCTCTCTCAATACTCATGACAAGAACCCTAATGTACTCCCTCAACACCTGGATATCCTTATCAAGCGAGACCAGCGGCGCAATTGGGTCAATAACCAGCCTCTGCGCGTTCAACGCCGCCACGTACTCTCGTATAGAAGCTACAAGAGATTTGGCGATGGCGGTGGGGTCCTTCTCCCTAATGCGCTCCACAATATCCATCTCAGGCACTAAAACCTCTATCAGCCCCCGTGCCCTCAGATCTTCAATATCCCAACCAAACCTCCTAGCCCCCTCCACAAACTGCTCATATGTCTCATCTACGGATATGTATATTCCAGGTTCCCCATATTTAAGAGCCCCCTGTAGAAGAAACGTCAACGCAGTTAGCGTCTTGGCGGTGCCCGTCTCCCCTGAAATTAGATACGTCCTCCCCCTTATAAACCCCCCTCCAATTATGGCATCGAGCC
>NZ_JBMFKV010000221.1:0-2669 GCF_049971835.1 Pyrobaculum sp. | reverse complement strand
GCCCCCCTCGGCGCGTACGCCGCGCACAAGTTTTTCAAATGCTTCGCATACGCCACAGGCTTCTACGCAGTAGCCTTCCCAGACCTAGGAACAGCCGCGGAATTCGTCAGAAAAATAAGGTCGGCAGACCCCGACGCACAGATACACCTACTCGTCAACTACGAATTACGGCCCCCGCGTATCTAGCGCCGCGCTTCACGGCGCCCTAGTTTAAAAACCACGACTCTCACTAAGCCGTGAGTTTTCTTCTAGAGAATTCGAGATATTGGAGAGCCGCCGGGGCGATGCTGGAGATGGGGGAGTACAATCTGGTGCTTTTCCACCTAGAGCAGGCCCTACAGCTCTGCCTTAAGTACAAGCTCTACGAGAAGTACGGCGACTTTCCAAAAACCCACAGTCTTAAACAGCTGTTCGCGGAGCTCGGCGCAGAGGTTGAAATAGACCCCCTAGTGATTGACCTATTGGAAGACGCATACATAGGGTCGCGCTACATTCCGGTGAGATACTCCAGGGAAAGCGCCCACCGGGCGTATCGAGAGGTGGAGAGGGCGCTCCGCGCGCTGTCATGTCTCTAGAGCTATACAGGCGGCTCTGGGAGAGGAGGGCCGAGGAGCTCCGCAATCTCTGGGCCACGTTGGAGAGGCTCAGAGCTAGGGCACGGGAGCTGGACCCCGGGGCCCAGGTCTATGTCTTTGGTAGCTTCGCCAGAGGGGCCCACCGCCCGGACAGCGACGTGGATGTGCTTGTAGTCACCAGTCTTGCAGAGACCGAGGAGGGGCGCCTCCTCGTCAGAGCCGAGCTCGGGAGGATTCTGAGCCCCTACTCCCCAATCGAGCTACACATAGCCACGCCGGAGCAGTTCGCGTGGTATCTCCAATTTCTAGACGTCTACGTAGAGGTGTAGTGGGGCCTCGCCCACGGCGCTGTTCTCAAAAATATTTTTATACTCCGGCGCAGAGCTTCTCATGGATATATCAGAGATTATAGGCACAGTTGCAAAAAGCGTAGACCCCATCGCGGTAATTCAAGCTCTGGCTAAGGAGAAAAAACTCGACAAAGACGATATCCAGATTCTACTACTCACCTCAATACTTGAACATCTCAAAGCTATGAATACAAAGCTTGAAAACTTGGCGTCTAACGTTGGGAACATGGAGACAGAGTTGAAAAATCTTAGAAATGAGGTGGCGACTCTAAAAAATGAGGTAACGGCTCTAAGAAATGAGGTAGCCGCTCTAAGGGAGGACGTGAGGAGTATGCATAGAGACTTGAGAGATAGGCTAGACTTGATTAGCAACCAGCTGAGAGTGTTGAATACCAACATCGCCTCTACATATGAGCTGACCTCAAAGGTTGTGTCGGTGTTGATGTCCAAGGGCCTCCCGGTGGCGCCGTAGTTGCGGTTTTAACACACGGCGGGTTCACGCCGATGTTTCTACTCTCCCGCATTAACACTCCACGAGACAGTTGAAATATTGTCTGTTAACGGCGCGTTTCAATACACGCCGGGGTTTCATGCAGTGTTAGCTTGGGCAAACTAACACGCTTTACTAACATCAAATCTATATCGATATAAGTCAACGGGACGTGGTTCCCCCGGATACCTGGCCATTAGGATATCTAAAACTCTTTTGAATTTGATAATATTTGTACAACATAGTGTTTTGTCTACTGTAGTTTATGTTCTTTTTTATCTAGTTCATTAGTTGTATTATTTGTTTGTTCTTTATTTGTTTTATTTTCATTTTCAGTGTTTTTTGGCTGTTGTGACATTTCTATTAGTGTTTCCACTAGCTTCTTCCCCTTCTCTGTGATTCTGAGGTACGTCTTTATGTCCAGCCGCCTTCTCTGCACCAGTCCGTATTTCTCCAGTTTCACGGCGAAGGTGTAGAAGGTGGGGTTTACAAAGCCGTAGGGCAACGCGTCTACGGCGTCTATCCATTTTATATGTTTGTTCGCGAAGTATATCATGGCCAGGACCCGAAGGCCTTCACATCTCACCGTCTTTAGAAAGTCGTCAATCTGCTGGATAATCTTTATCTCGTTCTCCAAATCATCCATGAAGTAAAAAAGATGTCTCTATTATAGCTTGATTAGAGCTTGACTACCTCGGCAAGTAAGTTGGCGAGGTGAGGGGCGTTGCGTCGTAGTTTCTCGTAGGCTGTTGACACGTCGTCGTCTGGAGCGACTCCGTATCGGGTCAGCATGTATGCGTGCGGCCCCAGAACGTCTCTCACCATCGCCATGTCCGCGGCGTGTATCCATTTTAAAAAATGTTCCGTAGCGGTTTGGGAGGTACAATGCTTCACCACTTGTGGGGCTCCGCCTCCCCCAGCGCCGCCGTCTTCAGCCTCTCCAGCCCGCCTACGGCTTTTATAACAGCCGCCACAGACCTCGGGACCAGCTCCTCCCAGCGGGGGTCGCCCCTCAGCATGAGCTCCCTCACCCTTGTGGAGCTGTAGATCTCCCTCTGGTACATGGGTTGCTGCCTGACTTCATACCCCGCCTCTCTGAATAGGAGCGCCACGTAGGGGTTCCCTGTGTACACCACGTGGAAGGGAGGCGCCAGAGACTTCACACGGCCCAGCCACTCTAGGTTGTTCTCCACGTTGGCCACAGGTATAGCCACCACGCGGGAGAGGTCCACGCCGCCCTCGCGGAGTGCCTCC
>NZ_JBMFKV010000220.1:0-2721 GCF_049971835.1 Pyrobaculum sp. | reverse complement strand
GTGGGGAGGCTTGTCCACGGGGGGCTACTACGTGTTGAAGAACTGCGGGGGTGGTTGCTACGGGAAGTACAGGAGGCTTGTGCATCTACAGTTCGCCTCGGCGCTGGCTGTGTTCGCCACCGGGCTCACCCTCGCCGTGGTTAGATACGGCTTCCCCAAGTCGCCGCTGTGGATACACGCGGCGCTGGGGATAGCCATGATAATCGGCGTAGTGGAGCTAATCCACCTCTGGGCGGCCGGGAGGGGCCTGGACCGCTACGAGAAGTACGTCCGGGTGTTCATACCGCTGTGGTCCGCCGGGTATCTAGCCATGATTTACCTAATGGTATTCAAGCCCTTTTAATGCCTGAGGAGGACAGCGGCTAGGAGCGCCGCGAGATACAGCAACTCCGCTATCTCGAAAACCGCGTAGGCCTTCCCATATCTAGAGTAGCGGGAGAGGTATCCCCCAAAGT
The DNA here is from genome assembly GCF_049971835.1 of Pyrobaculum sp. Lineage (NCBI taxonomy): Archaea > Thermoproteati > Thermoproteota > Thermoprotei > Thermoproteales > Thermoproteaceae > Pyrobaculum > Pyrobaculum sp. The sequence goes on along the minus strand of NZ_JBMFKV010000220.1, from coordinate 2,266 downwards.
AGAGAGGGACGCCGATGAAGTGGGTGACTGCAAAAAAGGCCGTGACGGGGACGAGGAGGCCCAGGGTGAGCGCCCATATGTAGAAAAGGGCCTCGTAAACGGCGGCCGCCTTAGCCGCCAAGCCGCCTGGGTACCTCCCCCTGGGCGAGTTAAGGGCTGTCCACCCGTGTTTAACATACATGGGGATAAACAACAAGACCTGTAACAAATCCACAGACGGAGGTGGTTTGCGCTATATATGCGTGACGTCTCTATACTTGCCGAAAATCTGCCTCAACTCCTGGGAGAGGCGTCTGCACGAGGGACATCTTGACTCGCCGTTCTTCTCGGGGAACAAAGCCCCGCATTCTACACACCTCTTCAATCTAAACGAGGCCAAGACGAGCACCTTGCCTTCCAGCACGTCGGCCATGTCCACCTCGGTGTTCTCCACCGCGCCGAGGAGAACGAGGGAGCCGTCGTGAGGCTGATATCGGGGAGGATTAGGAAGCCAGGAACCGGCGTCGTGGAGGGCCCGTGTCGGGCGTCCCGATACCCGTGATCTACATGGACGCGGAGATCCCCGAGGAGGTTGAATTCCTCTACGAGGTGGAGGAGGGCTGGAGGACTCTCGTGTACAACTTCGGAGGCCCTGCGAGGATACAGGAGAGGGCCGTGGAGGACATGTCGCTCCTCGTGTTGTCCAGAGACGGCGGCGTGCTGAGGGCCAGAGGCCCCACCCGCCTCTTGTTGCTATCCGGCGTCCCCATCGGCGAGCCCGTCGCGTGGCGAGGGTCCATTGTGATGAACACGTGGGAGGAGATTAGAGAGGCCTTCCTGGAGCTGGAAAGGGGGACTTTCATAAAGAGGAGGGCCTACGTCGAGGATATATGATCGTAGAGGCTACGGATGACGGCGTGTACCGCGACGGGGAGCCCTTCTGTTGCCGCGGCAGAGACGTAAACGACGTCTTTGAGGACTACGTCTGCGCGTGGGAGGGGCTCTACAGACTGCCCACCGAGGAGAAGGTGGACAGGCGGTCCTGCTGGCGGCTAGTCCAGCTAGAGGGCCGGCTCTACGCCTCGCTGGAGGGGCCCGTGTTGCGGGACCTCGCCGCCGACAAGGAGGTTGACCTCCGCTGGCTGACGGAGGAGCTGGGCTGGTATTCCCCCCACGGCCCGCCGCACATGACCGACGTGGCGAGTTTCGGGGACGCCCTAGTCGCGGCTGTCGAGGTTGGGCATATGCTGACGAGGCCCAGCCTAGAGGAACTCAAGCCGCTGAGGTTTAAACACGACCAGCACAACCTGCTCCCGGCCGGCGGCCTCTTGCTGATTGCCACAGCCGGGGGGATTTACTACACCCGCGATTTGGCCGACTTCCGCCTAGCCCAGGGGGGCGAGGGCTACGCACACGCCTTGGTCTCGTGCGGAGGGAGGCTGTACAGCCACGTGATGGAGGACAGGCCGGTGATGGAGAGCGAGGACGGGGTCAGGTGGAGGAACATAGGCGTCGAGCTTCCGAGGCCCAGCTTCGGCACCACCGGCTTGGGCTGCGCCGGGGAGGGCGTCGTCTACTCCACAACCTCGACCTACTTGTTAAGGGGGAGCCGCGCGGAGAGGCTGTGGGGCCCTCACCCAATGACGAGAAGGGTGATAAGCCTTTAGCGCAGAGGCGCTAAAGCGTACGCGGAGGTCTCCACTGGCATTTATACTGGGAGAGGTCAACCCCCTCGACTTCCTCCAAGACGTCGAAGGGGTTCTTCAGCTCTCTCATAGGCCTCCCGCTTCCCCCTCTGTAGTACATCACAACCTCCGCGACGATGCTCACCGCTATCTCGCCTGCGGTTTTCGCCCCGATGTCGAGGCCGGCCGGCGACCTCAGCCTCTCCGCTATAGCCTCCCGCGGGATGCCTCTCTTGAGAAGCTCCTTGACGACGAGCGCCGCCCTCCGCTGGCTGGCCAGTAGCGCCACGTAGCCGGCCCCCCTCCTAAGCGCCGCCTCCACCACATCTACATCGCTGGGGTGACCACCTTCGTTAGCCACCACCACGGCCGACCCCTCCGATACCAGCTTCTCAAGATCTGCCAGCTCTCCCCTGTATACAGCGCCCTGCGCCGAGTGGCCGATTGCCGCCACGTTGAAGCCCGCGGCGACAGCCACCTCAGAGACGCGGCGCGCCACCTCGCCAAAACCCACCACCACCAGGGAGGGCTTGAGGAGGACCCCCTCCGCCTCCACCCAGAGACGGCCTACCCGCACCTCCGCCCTCTCCCCGGGTTTCAGG
>NZ_JBMFKV010000219.1:0-2723 GCF_049971835.1 Pyrobaculum sp. | reverse complement strand
CGCCTGTCTATTCATGGCGCTATACCTCGCGGCGAGGGGGAGGCTGAGGGTTGTCAAGTCGCCGCTTTTCGCCGCGGCGTCTCTCCTCGACCTCGGCCTCGGCTCGGCGCTGTTCGCCTACTCAGTAGAGAGGGTTGGCCTAGCCCTCTCCACAATACTTGTCTCCGTGTCGCCCCTCGTTACTCAGCTCTACGCAAAATTCACCGGGATAGAGCCGCTGAGCCCGAGACAGATGGCCGGCGCCCTGGCTATATTCCTAGCAATCGCAGTGGCGATGGGCTCCCCTTCCTAGTCCTTACCCTTCACCGTGCCGACGACGAATAGGGGTACTTCAAACTCGCCGCCGTAGTAGTAAAACAGCAGGACTTTAACCACTTCTCTCAAAATAAGCATCAAGTCTCCCCTCCTAACGCCCGCGGCCTCGGCGGCCTCCTTCCAAGGCCTTGCCTGGAGCACCTTGCTGATTAATATGCGCACGGCGGCGTCCGGAAGGGCCGGTCTCCTCTTCTTCGACGAGTAGAAGTACTGCGTGGCTAGCATATATACGGCGTCGGTGACATTTTCATACGTCATGGGGCCGTAGGCATAGGCAACGAGTCTGTCAAGCTGGTTTTTAGATAAGGCGGGCGCCCCATCCACGTCCCACCCCCAGTCCTCTAGAAGCAACTGGACTTCCGTCGGCAGGAGGTCGACGTAGGGCCCCATGAGAGAGTGGATGAGGCGGCGCCTAAACTCAACGTTGGCGTACTTTACAAAAGCCTCGGCCCTCTCGTTCAGCGGCTTTACAAGCAAGACGCTGTACTCCCCGGAGGAGGGGTTGCGCTCCGGGGAGAGGTGAATCGGCACGTAGCCGTTCCGCACCCAGAACCTCAAGAGCCGGTCGTACACGCCGAAGCCGACGCCGACGTAGTCCATGCCCAGCTCCCTAGCCTCCTCCTCGATCTTCTGCAACATGACTGTGCCGAGGCCCATGTCTTGTAGCTCTGGGTGCGTGGCGATTCTCACTATGCGCCACCCCCTGAGCTTTGCGAATTCGGGGAGGCGCCAGTACTTGAGAAATCTATCTGGTATGATGTTGCCAGGTAGCTTTAGCCCCCTCAGCGCCTGGTCTATCGAAAGATCGTCGAGCCCACCCTCGTAGGCCAGCTCTACCGACACCACGACTTTCCCGTTTGGGAGGGCGAGGGCGCGGGCGGTGTGGTGGGGTGCGTCAAGCAACATCCCGAGGTCGTCGGGCTCGTTGCGGTAGTGGGCCTGGACGTATATACCGAAGAACTGTCTAAAAAGCTCCTCGCTCTTCATGACGTCCTCCTCCTTTAGGTACACCACCTCCCTCCTCTTGACGTATTCAAGATCTTCTGGAGCCACCTTGGCGGGCTCGGCGTTTAGGAGGAAGGTGTCGAAGAGCCACTCCTCGACGGGATCCCCCCTGCCGTACCTAATCGGCTCCTCCATTTCGTAGAGGTGTACGTCGGTGTCTCTAGACTCCCTTAGATACTTCAAGAACCTTATGGAGAAGCCGCGCCCCGCCCCTTCGTAGCCGTGTATCGTCGTGGCGAACACCAGCCTGTCGAATTTCCTATGGACGGCGTACAGCACGGGGAGGGGCACCGCAGCGGCCTCGTCGACGGCGACGACGTCGGCGTTTTCCCGCTTGAGCAACATGTATGGCGTCACCACGTCGATGAAGATGCCGCTCGCCTTGATGGACCGTATCTCGCCCCCCTCCTTCTCAACGCCGGGCTTGTAGCCGAGGGCCTCCAGCCCCCTCAGCGCGAATTCTAGAAGCGTCTCCAAGTTCCCGTACTCCATGGCGCTAACCACGATCTGCACCCTGGCCTTGGCCTTCCTCAGCTTATGACCAATGCCGGCCAGCCCCAGACCCAGCGCGGCGCTCTTGCCCCTCCCCCTGTCGGCAATTACTACGAGTACCTGCTTCTTCTTAGGCCTCTGGTAGAAAATCTCAAAGAGCTTCAATACCTCCACCTGGTCGTGGGTGGCGGCAAGTCTGTAGATCTTCAGAGGGAGGACGGCCTTATCGGGGGGCGCCGGCTTCTTAGGCTCGTACGGCTCCACCTCCTCTATGCCTGAAGACTTGAGCAACTCCCCGCGGTCTACGTCGTAAACCACCACCCCCCTGTGGGTGTAGAGGCTCCGCCAGAACCTCTCCTTCAATCTGTGTCTAATGTCGCTGGGGGTGAACTGCGGCACCAGCAAGGTGGATTGAAACTTGGTAACGTACCTACGCCACGCCTCAAGCGGCGGCACCATTAGCACGTACAGCCCCCCGCCTCTAACCACGCCGCCCAGCCTCCCCACGTCATTAGGCTTCAAGTCATTTACCAGGTCCAAGACTGCGAAGTCGTAAGTCGTCCCGAGGAGCCTCGGCGTGTCTTTATATGGCCTGAACTCCACCTCCAAACCAGTCTCCTCCAGCACGTCTCTAACGTAGTTCATCCGCTTATTTGCGTCGGCGAACTCCGGCTGGAACATGTAGAGCCCAGTGCCCCCGCCGCCAGCCGCCTCAAAGCCCCTCAGCGCCTCTCCCACGGCCTCCGCCAGCCTCCTATCGTCAGAGCCCACAAGCACTATAAGCCTCCTATGCCTCGCCGCCCGCGCTTTCTCAACCTCACCCCTAACCACATCAAAAATCACGACGCTGGAAGAGCCCCAATATATATCTTTGGAACCGGCACCGAGCCCACGCGCTCCACCGGCGGCCC
>NZ_JBMFKV010000218.1:0-2755 GCF_049971835.1 Pyrobaculum sp. | reverse complement strand
CTTACCCCTCTCACCCGCGACTTCAAACAGAACCTTGTCCACAGAGGGTCGCGTAAAAATATAGTTAAAAAATTATTGGAGGTAGGCCGGCGGAATGGAGGCTACGAGCTTCCGCACAGCCTCTACGCTCTGCATAAACTTTTGTCTTTCCTCCTCTGTGAGCTCCACCTCTAGGATCTTTACGACTCCGCTTCTCCCGAGGATTAGAGGCACCTCGACGGGTATGTCTCGCACGCCGTACTCCCCCTGTAGGACAACGGAGGCTATGAGCGATCTTCTAGCGTCGCGCTTCACAGCCTCTGCCATGATGGCGAGCCCGGCGCCGGGACCCCAGTTAGAGGAGAAGCCCCTCAACTCGGTTATCCTCGCGCCGGCCTTGACGGTGTCCTCAACTACCTCCTTCAGCTGTTCCTCTGTCAGCAACTTGCTGAGCGGAACGCCGTGGACGAAGCTCTTGCTCGGCACTGGGAACATGCTCTCGCCGTGTTGGCCAAGGACTATTGGCAGTATTGAGGCGGGGGAGACGCCTAGCTTCTTGGCCGCGTAGTAGGCTAGTCTTCCCGCGTCGAGGACGCCGCTGAAGCCTATAACTCGCTCTCTTGGAAAACCTGTGGCTTTCCACATTACGTACGTCATGGCGTCGAGCGGGTTTGTGGTTAATATCACCACGGAGTTAGGCGCGTATTTCCTAATCTCCCTGCCGATTTCCGCCACTATCTTGGCGTTTGCCTCTAGCAACTGTTCCCTCGTCATGCCGGGCTTTCTGGGGAGCCCAGCGGTGACTACTACCAGGTCGCTCCCCTCCATGTCCTTGTACTCGTTGGAACCCATATACTCTACGTCTAGGCCTAGTATAGAGCTCATGTGGTTCATGTCCAACGCCTCGCCTTGCGGCAACCCCCTGACAATATCAATGAGCAGAATCTTTGTATCTATCTTCATTAGGCCCATGATTACGGCGGCCGCAGCGCCCACCCTCCCACTTCCAATTATCGTTATCATGGAGATCTAAATAAATCTAGGTAAAATGTGTTCTTTCCTAACTAGTCGAATGAGTACTAGCCAAAACTATAACCTGCCGCGGCTGAGCACCCTAGCCGCCACTATCAAGGGGTGCCAGACAGGCGCCGTGTCTGGCATATAGCCTATGTCTGAGAAGAAGAGGTCAGAGACTGCGTAGCCCGACTGCAGAGCAACGGCTAGTATGTCTGCATAGGAGGCGACCACCTGGCCCTCCCCCACTATCTGGCCTCCTAGAATTCTACCGGTGGACTCCTCTGCTACTAGCTTCACGTGGACCACCCCGCCGCCAGGCATGTAGTGCGCCTTGGTCCTCGCCTTTATCAACGCGCTCTGCGTTTTGAAGCCTAGCTGAGTTGCCTCCCGCTCGCTTAGACCTGTCCGGGCTATGTATAGGTTGAAAAACTTGGTGACGGCGGTGCCCACGACGCCGGGAAATTTCAACACGCGGCTCCTCACGGCGTTGCCCCCCGCTACCTGCCCCTCCTTGTTGGCGGTGGGCGCCAGCGGAATCCACACACGCCTGCCAGTTAATCTATGGACCTTCTCCGCCACGTCGCCAGCGGCATAGACGTCGGGAACCGTCGTCTCCATATACTCATTTACGTAGACGGCTCCAGTCTCACCAAGCTTAGCCCCAGCCCTCACTGCGAGATCCACGTCGGGCCGCACCCCGACAGCCAGCAGGACCTCGTCGACGGCGTACTCCCCCTTCTCTGTGACCACCTTATTGACGTGATCGGCCCCTCTAAACTCCACAACCCTCTCCCCCAGGTGTAGCTCGACCCCCCTCACATTCATCTCCTCAGCCACGAGAGCCGCCACGTCGGGATCTAGAGCCGAGGGTAATACCTGGTCAAACATTTCGAAAAGCAACACCTTTTTACTCATTTCAAGCAACACCTCCGACATCTCGACGCCGATGTATCCACCCCCGACGATGGCCACAGTCTTCGCCTTCTCGAGATGTCCTTTCAAGCTGGGGACCTCGTCAGGGTGCCTCATGGTGAGGACGCCCTTCAACTCCACCCCCGGTATCTTTGGGACTAGGGGCTTGGCGCCGGTTGCGATGACTAGCTTATCCCACGCAATCTTTTCGATGGATCCGCCCCGTTTAACTGTGACATTCCTCTTTTCAACATCCACGTCGACGACTTCAGATCTTATGAGTACCTTTATGTTACGCTCTTTTTCAAACTCCTCGGGGCTGTACGTCATCAGATCGTCTTGGCTCTTAACAAGCCCCCCGATTGCATACGGCATGCCGCAGGGCGCATGTGTGATCATTGATCCGCGCTCGATGAGCGTCACCTCGGCGCTTGGGTCTAGCCTTCTGGCCCTAGCCGCCGCCGAGGCCCCGGCGGCTCCCCCGCCAATTACCACTACACGTACCATGGAGCTACACTTTTTCCGTTTTTTAAGTTATTTACAGCCCGCTCTCGAGAGCACCGACTCGACGAATATTTTAAACTGCGGGGCCGTCATGAAGCCGGGGGCGAGATCTATAGGCTGTCCGTTGTAGAAAGCCACTGTCGTGGGTGTTCCCATGACGCCTAGGGAAGCGGCTAGTTGGTAGAACTCCTCTATATCTGCCTTCACGAAATTTGCGACGTCGCTGTTGCGCCCGCCTACCTGTCGGAAGATTGGGTCAAACATCTGGCAGTATGGACATGTCTTTCCGAAGAACATAATAAACGTTACTTTACATCCATAAAGTGCGTTTTTTAGCTGGGCC
>NZ_JBMFKV010000217.1:0-2767 GCF_049971835.1 Pyrobaculum sp. | reverse complement strand
CGTAACGCGCCGCGGCCAGGGCTCTGGCCACTGCGTAGGCCAGCCTCCTCACGTCAACCGGCTTGGGGGCGAGGCGCCTAATCCGCAGAGCGACGGAGAGGGGGTCCGAGAGGTTGCCTAGATAAACCGTGTCCCCCGGCCGCCACCCCAGCTTCACGTAAAGCCTCAACCCCAAAACCCACATATAGCCAGAGACGCCGCCGATATCAACCCTCCCTATGTATAGGTACATATGGCTCTGTACTGGCAGTAGGCGCATTTGGGGCTCCTCCTCGGGGGCGGCGGCGGGCCCTCCACCACCTCAGCCGCCTTTGCCAGCAACGTCTCAGCCGCTTTAAGCTCGGCAGGGGTCACCTGGAGGCTCCTCAGCCTCTCTCCGTACGCCAGCACCCCCCTCGTGACTGCGTAGCCCGCCGCCTTCGCGAGGTAGGCCTCTGCGTACAGCTGCCACTTGTGCTCGGGCCTGGGGACGCCCGTCTTTATCTCGACGGGGACTGCAGACTTCCTCACGACGAGGAGGTCCACGACGCCGTGCGCCCACCCCGCGTCTATGTACACAGGCCTCGGCTCTCCCCCCAGCGCCGCGGCGAGCCTCCGCCTCAGCTCCGGCTCGGCGGATTTCCCCGCCCTCATGGAGGGGGTGACGGGGACGCCGTGTCTCTTAGAGAGCCATAGGTAGCGGGGGCAGTACTCCAGCTCCAGCACGTCCCAGGGCGTGGGCCTATACGACGAGGGTCTGTACATACCTAGGCGGCTTGAGAGGGGCGTATGGGGGAGCCCCCAGCTCCAGCGCCTTGTCCAGCGAGTCGTCGGGGACCGGGATTAGGGCCACGTGCCCCGTCTTGACGTGTCTAGCCAAGACGTGGAGGAGGTCCTGCGCCCTGCCTCTGGGGAGCCTCCCCACGAAGAAGCTCCTCTGCACCCGCACGAAGCCCCACGCCTGCAGAATGGCGGCCGCCTTGGCCCTCTCCCCGTCGTCTTGTATGTCGTAGACGGCGAGCCAGATCACAGCCTGTGCGGCTGGTAGCTGCTCCTCCCCTCTAGGTGGGCCACCGCCTGGGCCACCTGCCTCGCTATAACAGGCTCAAGCCTCAGGGAGAGCCACCTCTCCACAAGAGCCGCCCGCGCCTCCCGCTTCAAAACCCCGCCGTCAAGCCAGTCAGGCCCCGGCCTCATCCTCAAAACCATGAGGTCTACGTGGGGGCGGAACTCCTCCATCAAGTCCAGCACCAGGGAGGGCCTCCCCGACCTGTCGGCGTGGAGGTAGCCGGCGTAGGGGTCGAGGCCGTGGATCACCACCTGCCTCCACACCGCGTATCTGAGGATGCCGTATCCGTAGTTAAGCGCGAGGTTGAAGGGATCCCCGCCCTGGGGGTCTCTGGACGGCACGCCGAAGGCCTCCGACACGGCCCCCCAGTAGATGGAGGCGGCGGAGCCCTCCAGCCCCAGGACGCACTGCGGGTCGCCGCACGCGAGGACCCGGGGGGCCAGCCCAGCTACTTTGGAGGCGGCGTCGGCCAGCAGGCGGTAGCTCTCCCTCCTCCACGCGCCGAGCCTCCTAAGCGCCGCGGCTTGGTTCACCACCTTGCCGTACACCGCCAGCTTTGCTAGCTCGAAGCCCCTCCCCGTGAGGTAGGCCTCGTACTGGGCCCTTCTGTGCGCCACCGTGCCGTTTGCCTCCGGGGGGAACAGCCTCGCCGCCGGCTCGCCCCTCCCGTCGAAAAACACCACGTCGACGAAATGCCTCGCCAAGGCCCTAACCAGGCGGGAGGATATGGAGACGCCCCCCGTGAGTATCCACACCCTGTCCACCTGGTGGAGGGGCACCGCCTGCTCCCCGCCGCCCCTCTTCCTAACCACAAGGGCGCCCCTCCTGTAGCCCAGCGAAACCCCCCAGTCCTTAACCACCACCTCCATGGCAGTGCCTCCAGAAGGGGCACTTGTCGTCGCACCTAGGCGAGAGCCCGGGGTCCGAGCCCGACGCCACCATCTCCATAAGCCTGTTCCTCTCCTCGAGGAAGTCCCTCCTGAGGCCCTCCCCCACCGCCACTGGGTACGCCCTGAGCTTCACCCCGCCGTTGAAGCTTATGTACACCAGCAGGCCGGCGTCCACCGGCACCTCCTCGTCCGCCTCCACCGCCAGGGCGTAGCCGGCGAGGGCAAGGGCGTGTCTATCGTCGGGAGGCCCCACCTTCACCTCCACCACAATATTGTGGTAGAGCGCGTCGGCCCTCACCAGCGTCAGCCCCAGCGGCCTCCCGTCCACGACGTACTCGGCGAGAAGCGGCACCGCCCTGGCGGCGAGGCTGATGGGGTCCGCCTCCGTCCTCGCCGCAATTTCGTCAACCCGCGCCGCCACCTGAACCGCCAGGTACCTCGCCAGCTCCACCCCCCGGGGATCCGGCTCGGCCCCCACGGCGGAGGCGGCCTCCCCGGCCACCTCCTCGGGGCGGAAGGCCTGCACCAGCTCCCACCCCCTCGCCGCTCCCCCCTCCACAAGCCTCCTCAACGCGGCGAGGCTCCTTCTAAAAACCTCGTGTATATACGCCCCGAACTTCATGGCGCCGTTCGGCTCAGCCCTCACCCTAACCACCCTCCTCAAGTAGAGATCCCGCCTAGACTCGCAGTACCCCCCAACCATGTCAGACACCGACAGCCTAACCCCCAGCGGAGGCGGCTGAACCGGCGGCTCACCCCAACGCCACCCCCTAAGCTCCTCCCCCACCTCCACCCTCAACCCCCTCACCAACCTAATCTCCCTAAACAT
>NZ_JBMFKV010000216.1:0-2818 GCF_049971835.1 Pyrobaculum sp. | reverse complement strand
AAGGACTCTGGTGGTGTTCGGCGGCCCCAGGAAGGGGGTAGATGAAATTATGGAAGAAGCCGGCGTAAAACTCGCGGGGAAGTTTATAAACTTCGCCCCGGGGCAGGGTGTGGAGACTATAAGGACGGAGGAGGCTGTTTTTATCGTGCTGGCGATTTTGAACTACCTGGCTAAGTGCGGACAAGGGCTATAATACCGAGAAGCCCTCGAGCTTTACACCTTTCTCGATGTTTTTATGAGGCCACACCTTTACATTTCTAAGGGCTGCTCCGGCGCCCACCACCGCGTCGTCTGCAACTACCGCGTCTTCAATAACCGCCCCGTCTCCGATGTAGACGTGGCGGCCGATGATCGACCTCCTTATAACCACGCCTTTTCCAACATGGGAGCGGTCCATTATGACCGAGTCCTCGACGATGCTGTCCTCTCCTATAACCACGTAGTTGTCTACGACCGAGTCCCTCAAGTAGGTATTAATCCCTACCTGGACGTGCCTCCCCAGCAACACGTTGCCCTCCGCCTTTATCACGCCGCTTTTCACATCCTCAGCAATCTTACTTTTCAACGCCTTTGACTGCTCGCTTGTACCCTGGGCGTAGACCGAGGGGGCTATCTCCTCGGCCTCCAGGTCTGCCGGCGTCAAGACTTTTAGTAAATGCTTCACAGCTTTTAGATAGCGCTGAGGCGTCCCTACGTCGAACCAGTAGCCCTGGGTTAAATAGCCGTAGACGGGCAGACCTGTCTCAATCACAGTGGGGATGACGTCCCCCCCGAAGTCCAGCCTCCCTTCTGAATACAGCTTCACGCCCACCTCGCCCTTGAAGAAGGCCCTGAAGTCTTCTGAGAGTAGGTAGAGGCCGGTGTTTACCAAGTTACTGGGGGCCTCCTCTCTCCTCTTGGGCTTCTCCACAAATCTAAGAATGCGCATATCCTCGTCCACAGCCGCGACACCAAACTCGCTCAAGTCGCCCGCCTCCTCCTTAAGGGCTATGGTTATGAATGATTTCTTAGACTTGTGGAAGTTGTACATCTCCTGCACGTCTAGCTGAAAGATGTTATCGCCTTGGAATACCAAAACCGGCTCATTTATGTCGTAGTACTCAAGCGTAGCCAGCACAGCCTCCGCATTGCCGCGCGTCTCCACCCGGGGCATATACCTCACCCTCACGTCCACCCCGTACTTGGCGCTAAACCACTTCCCCTCCTGGAAGTAGTCGTATATATCACGGTAGTTGTAGTACCCCCTCACCCCGAAGTAAAACTCCCTAACGCCCTGGCGGGCCAGGTGTAGTATAGACATCTCCACCAGCGGCCTGTTCAAGAAGCGTACCATCGCCTTAGACGTCTCCACTGTGAGAGGTCTCAGCCTAACAGCCTCTCCCCCCACTGGAATAATAGCTATTCTAACCATGTAATTGATTAACCATATTATTAAATCTTAATACTCCAGCCTATCCACTGACGGCTCTGTAGTATGCAAATTTCCTAGCCTTCTCATAACACTGCTCCAGCATCTCCACGGTGTTCCTAAGTCTAAACCTCTCGTCCACGTACCGCGACACCGCGGCGCGGCTAGGCGGCCTTAGCCTGCCCGTGGCCAAGGCCTCCATGGCCCTACCCAGCCCCTCCACGTCCTCAGGCTCCACCAGCACTCCATAGCCGTCGACAACCTCCGGCAAGCCGCCGACCTTCGTGGCGACCACAGGCGTCCCCAGTGCCATGGCCTCTATGGCGGAAATTCCGAAGGGCTCCCAGCGCGACGGCATCACCACCGCCCTAGCCACGTAGTGCAGAGCCTTGTACAGCCTGGGGCCGACCCTGGCGAAGCTCAGAGCCGCCCTGCCCCGCCTCTCCCAGACAAGCCTCTTCACATACTCCTCGTACCCCCACTCCCCAGCGGAGATGCCCAATATCAAAAGCCGGGCGCTGGGGGCGTAGTCAAGAGCCCTCACTGCGAGGTCAAGCCCCTTTTGAGACGTCACCCTCCCCACGGCGAGGAAGAGAGACCCCCCTCTATCCAGCCCCCCGACGATCCCCAACCTCTCCACTTCCTCGACGAGGCGCCACGCGTCCCCCTCAGACACGCCCTCTACGTCTCTAAGCGACCAGTCGGTGGAGTTGTACACCACACACGACTTTTCCCTAATCCAGCCGCCGTACTTCCTCAGCAACTCCTCCAGATAGCCGTAGCTGACTGTCGACACGGCGTCCGCCTCCACCACGCCGAACCTCTCCACGCCCCCCCACCCCTCGTCCCACACCGAGCTGTAGTGCTCAAAACGGTGGCAACACACCCGCCACACCGGATGCGGCCGGTCGGCCAGCCCCGCCCACTCGGCGTAGTGCCACGGGAAGGAATACCCCCACGACAGGTGGATGGTAAAGAGGAGGGGCACAGCGACGCCCCTCCTCTCCCCTATGTCCTTCACGGCGACGCCCGCCAGCACGGTGGGCCAGTCGTTTACGTGGACCAGGTCGGGGAGACCGAACCTCTCCACGAAAGCCGCCACTCCTCGCGCCAGCAAGGCCGCCTTCTCCTCGGCTTGTTCGTAGACGCCCCACCTGTCGAATACGTGGCCCGTGGCGTAGTCAAGCCCCTTGAACATAACCACCTTCACCCCGTCGACAAACGCCATCTCGGCCCCCAGGCAGTAGGGGTACACCCTGCCGTCTAGCCCGCGCCTCTCTCCACAAGCCCTAAAGTCCAGGGGGTATAGGTCGAAGCCGCGGCTGGGGTCCAGGTGCCTCCCGTGGCTGGGCATCAACACAGTCACGTCGTAGCCCCTCGACGCCAGGCCCACTGCGTACTGCCTCACAG
>NZ_JBMFKV010000215.1:0-2821 GCF_049971835.1 Pyrobaculum sp. | reverse complement strand
TGGGTCTCCTTCGGGGGGCGGGGCGGGGGCCCACCTGGCTGCGGGTTGCGCGTCTATGTACCCGCGGATGACTGCGGTGGCCCCGCGGGGGAGGGCCAGCATGTAGAGGGGGGAGAGGTCGCAGGGCCCGCCTCCGCAGTATATCCTGAGTTCGTGGGAGACTCCTCTGGGGGGCTGGGAGGCTCTGTCTGTCCTGGCGGCGGCGATTTGGTAGCGCCTCCGCGCTCTGAGCTCGTACATGCCTCTGCTGGGCTCGGCCAAGATCTTCACGACGGTTATCGATATGGGGATGAGGGCTCTGTGGCCCGCGGTGTCTAGGGCCCTCGCCTTGGGGAGGTCGACTGGGGGCCAGAGCGTGGCCTCGGCTCCCGGGGGGAGGACGGCCCAGCCCTCGGGCGTAACTATCCTATAGAGCGCCGGCTGCGGGGCCATGGCGGGTCCTGGCTAGGTACTGCCCCGGCTTGAGGGTGGTGACGGCCCAGGTGGGGACGTTTAGGGTCTGGGCGGCGAGGTCGGCGGCTGGGGGCGCGAGGTGGAAGTAGACGTAGTTGCCTATTATGGAGAGGAGGCTCTGCTTGAGGTCTTGGGGGTTCTGGGTGGCGATGGCTATGTAGACGCCGCGGTGCCTGCCCTCCCTTATGGCCTTCTCCACCGGGTCCTCGACGGGGAGGCGGGGGGCTATTTTGTGGTACTCGTCGACGGCGAGGACCAGCGGCCCCTTGGCCCTTCTCAGTATTTTGAGGATGGTGCCGTGGGCGGCTATTGCGGCGGCCAGCGGGTTGTCGGGCCTTATCCTAATGACGGCGGGGGGCGGCGGTATCTCGGCGTCGCGGCCCAGGGCTGGGTGGGGCCTGCAACCCCCGTCGTGCTCTACGCAGGCGGCGGCCAGCTTTGTGTACAGGACCTCTCTAGTGAGCTGGGGTATGTCGGGGGCCTCCCTCAGCTCTTTTAGGAACTCCGCCAGCCCAGCGCCGCGCCTGGCGACGAGCCTCAAGGCGCCCAGCTACACGGCGGACACGGCGGGCTCCCTGGCCCCCACGGCGGCGGCTATGCCCAGGCTGTAGAGCAACGCCTGGTCGTCGGGGTCCATGGCGGCTAGGTCCACCGACCCCTCCACCGTCTCGGCGAGCCCGGCGTATTCGCCCTCCTCTGTGAGGTCTATGACGTACCACCTGGGGACCTGGGAGAGGTACCGCTTGAGGAATGTGGTCTTGCCCGCCCCGCTCCCACCTGCCACCAGCAGGTGTCCCTCGACGGGGGCCATCAGCGGGGGCCAGAACCTCCAGTACGGGGCCTCGCCCAGCAACTCGGCCACGGCCCACCCGGCGACCTTCTCCCAGCCGAAGAAGGGAGGCCTCCCCCGGCAACCCGCCGCCACTGCCCACTCCCTGCCCCTCCTGAAGATGCCCAGTTGCTCGAACCAGTAGACCCCGCGGCCGAGCGCAGACCTGTACGTGACGGGCCTCTCGCCCCGCCCCTGCCTCCACGCGGCGGCTGGGAGAGGGGGCGGGGAGGTGCAGACCTTCCCCCAGCCCACCTTCTCCACAGGCACGAAGGGAGGCCCGCGGGGCTTCTCCACGAGGACGAGGCCCCTCACCGTGTCGAGGCCGAAGAACTTCAGAGAGAGGAGTGCGGCGAGGAACTCCTCCCAGGTGTTCGCGGCTAGCTTATGGCCCCACATGGCGGGAAAAAGGGGGCGTGCGCGCGCCCTTATTCAGGGCCCCGCCCTCCTCCTCCCCTTCAACCTGCGCCTGGCCTCCTTCCAGCGGCAGACAGCGTCCCTCAGCACCGGCGAAGTGCTTGAATACCTCCTCCATATACGCATCTAGGGCGCCGGGGGGCGCCGTCAGTGAAGCGGCGGTGTGCGCCTCCAGTCTGTTTTCTGCGGTTTCATCTCCGCGCGGTCGTTGGGCGCCTTTCTCTTCATTTGGGTGACCCGCGGAAGGCGTCCGCGGCTGGGGTTGCTGTCCCCCGCGGGCGCCCCCCGGCGTGTCCCCCGCGTATATCCTCACGGCTTTTATGGCGATGTTTATGGCGGCGTTTATGTCGCGGTTTATGGGGCCGTGGATGGGGCAGTGGACGGTGCGGCCGCCGCGCTCCTGGACGGGGGTGGTTCTGCCCTGGGCGGCGCATAGGGCGCACGTGGCCGAGGTGCCTCTGGGGTCTAGGGCTATTACGATGGAGCGTCCTCTGCCTATGTAGGCCCGGTATCCTGGGCCTTCTCTGAGGGGGGTGCCGAAGGCGCCTATTATCTTTTTCCATATCTTGGCGTACTCCACCTCGGATATGCCGCGCCTCCTGGCCATGCCTCTGAGGTCCTCCACGCCTATGACCGCGGGGGTGCCTTGATCGGCTAGGTGTCTGAGCCATGGGGTGAGGGTGGCGAATAGCTTGGTGGTGGCCATCCTCCTCCACCTCTTCTGGCGGTTGTTGCGCCTGCCGGGCAACCACATGAGCACGGCCTCCACGTGGGCCTCTGGCACAGACACAGCCTCCGACAGCTTCAGCGGGGTCTTAAACGCCAAGTGCTCCTCAAACAGCCAGCTGGTGATGGGGTGCGCCCCCCAGGCGCCCAGCGCCGAGGCGGCTAGGTCGGGGTCGTTGGTGACCCAGCTGAACGCCACGTAGCTCTTGTTGACGTCGATGCCGAGCGCGGCGAAGCAACCCATACGCCGCGTATCTCCCTACGTTTTATGTCCTGTACATATTGGTTGTATATGTGAGTTTTCTAGAAGTTTTGCCTACCATTTATAAGCAACTACTAGCAGAGCACCACGGGGCTCTGTGGAAAAGTTTTTAACACAGCTGGCGTCTGTTTACG
>NZ_JBMFKV010000214.1:0-2844 GCF_049971835.1 Pyrobaculum sp. | reverse complement strand
GTGATGAGACGACGGTTTACGGACCGGTGAAGAGCGTTACCCTAGCTGAGGCCTCCTCCCAGCATACGACAAGCTAGCCTACACTACTCCTGTACCCGAGAACGAGATACAAGAATATAGTGAGGGGGTCTACGCCGCAGGTAGGCCTACCAAGAGACGCGCCCGAGCCCGCGTGGGCTAACGCCCTCGCTCCCGGGTGAGTAGCTACGGCGTCGGGCTCTTGGGAGCGGCGGGCTGAACCCCTCGGGTGAACCCCTCGGGGCTCACACCCCCGCCCCATCAACCCCGTCTTCTACGGGAGCCCTCGTGCCCCGGGGTCGCCCCCAGGGCAACGGCCGCCTCGTCTCGGGGAGGGCTTCCCGCTTAGATGCATTCAGCGGTTATCCCCCACGGCGTGGCTGCCCGGCAGTGCCCTGCCGGACAACCGGCACACTAGAGGCCGCGGCGCCCCGTTCCTCTCGTACTGAGGGCACCTTCCCCTCAGGCGGCCAGCGCCCCCGACAGGTAGAGACCGACCTGTCTCGCGACGGTCTGAACCCATCTCACGTTCCCCTTTAATGGGCGGGCCTGGGGGGCGGGCTGGAGGGGGCTAGAGAGAAAAGAGAGAGGGGAGAACTTAACGGGGTGGAGGGGCTTCACAAGCCTGGCAAACAACACGGCGTTGCTCCCCCTAACCACAAGCTTGAAGAACCTCCCTCCGTAGTTCTTAACGCCGTACCTCACCCCCAGCGACGACAGCACCACGCCCGCCGCGTCTACAACTCTCACATCCGAATTCCCCAACTCCACAACGGGGTAGGGGCGCCTCTTCCTCCTATCGAAGTACAAAGTGCCGTCGCTGTCAAACAACCCCCGCACAAAGGAAACAGTCGGCGACTGAAGAAGCCGCTCAACAGCTTCGCCGATAAGTTCGTAAAACTCCCTGCTGTTCACCCTAACTCTGTAGTAGCTCCCATACGACCTCACGTGGGGATTCAAGCGGCACGCCCTCAGCATATCGGCCAAAACCGCCACGTACTCCACATCTCTGTCGTATATCTCCATAACGTACTCCCTCGCCCTCTTGTTGTAGTACAACGTCCCATCCCCCTTAACCACACCGGCGAGATACTCCAAATCGCACTCCATAGAGAGAAAGATGAACAGGTATAAAAGCCCCCTCCCGCACCCGCCTAGCCCCACCCTTGGCGGCTGCTGCACCGCCAGGATGGGAAGAGACGACGTCTGGGTACCAAACCGCGGGGTCGATGGGGACTCTCACCCGCGACGAGCCGGTTATTCCTAGGGTAACTTTTCTGTCATGCCCGGCCCCCAAGCACCCCCACCCGGGTTTAAGAAAGAGTAATTCCGAAAAAGGGAGGGCTTTCAACGCCCCAGAAGTTGAGCAACCTCCTCCTCTTTTCGGGGTGGAGAAACCCCACGGTATATGCAAACCTCGCTATGTTCTCCACCCCCGTTATGACAACTACGTGATCCAAACCGCTGGCCCTCCTCTCCGTATACACCCTGTGAGGAATATTATTCTGAGCCAACACCTTAGCAAACGCCGATGCAACCCGCTCATCTCTGTTAGTAAACTTCACTCTATTGGGATTTCCTCTTATCACAGAAGCCTCGGCATCTGCCAAACCTCTTGCAAAGGCGACCGTGGGGCTCCCGAGAAGTCTCTCCCACACCTCCGCAATCGAAGACACAAAACTCTTACTGTACACCACCAACTCATACCACCTGCCACCTCCCCTAGCGTAAATATGCGCCTCATACCCCAGTCCGCCAATCAACTTCGCAACAAGCACCAGGAACTCACGCCACCTATCGTAAATTCTATACTGGTAGTCGTGTCTATCTCTATCTATCCACAGATATCCGTCAGCCAACAAACCAGCTAAATACTCAACCACATCCTCCACGCTCCCACAGCCCTCCCCCAAATTTAAGCATAACCCGAGGTGGGTCTGGTGGGGGCACGAGCGTTCTCTAGGCCCCGGTTTCCCGCCTGGGCCCCGTGCGTTCAAGGGCCCAGTCAGCCCGGCTTTTGCCCTTACACTCTACGGCGGATTTCTGACCCGCCTGAGCCGAGCTTTGGGCACCCCCGATATCTTTTCAGGGGTGTGCCGCCCCAGCCGAACAGCCCGCCTGCCGCTGTCCCCGCCTCGCGGCGGGTAAGCGGAGGGGCGGAGAGTGGGTGGTGTTCCAGGACCGCATCCACGGAGCCCGGAGACCCCGTTTCACCGCTCCCACCTACCCTCTGCACCCCCCACCCCCCCGCAACGACAGGCTGCTGTGAAGCTCCATAGGGACTTCTCGCCCCGTCGGGGGTCCCAGGACTGTGCACCTGGAGGTGGGTTCGCCGGGCCCCGGGCCGGGACAGTGGGGACCTCGTTGATCCATTCATGCACGCCGGAACTATCGGGAGACTGGGGCGGTGCCAAAGAAGTGAGGCACCGCCGCCAGCCCTTACCCGGCAAGGCATTTGGCTACCTTAAGAGGGTCAGAGCTGGGCCCCCGCCCCCTGCCCGAGGTTGAGAAAGAGGACAGCCCTGGCGTGTTTAAGGGGGTGGTCTGTCCCAACGATTTCAACAAATTTCCTAACATCGCCACTACTAATCTGCAGAGCGTATGTGCCGTATCTGTCAGATCTAAACACCTCCGTGGTTGAGATACCCAACACCGCAAGCATAGCTTTAACCGCCTCTAGAAGAGCCCTATCTTTCTGCGCCATTCTGATGTAAACCCGCCTCTTATCCTGCCTCGCAATTGTACCCTCCGCGTCGAAAAATCCACGTATAAACTTCACAATCAAATCTCTGTCAACAGGTGGCGAAGTGCGGACTTTAACCCACC
>NZ_JBMFKV010000213.1:0-2853 GCF_049971835.1 Pyrobaculum sp. | reverse complement strand
ACCCCCACGTCGGGCGCCCGCCTATGCGTGCCGCCTACACGCCCCAGCCCACATGCGGCGCCGCACTGCAACAAGCCCTGTCTGGGGCCTACGTCGTTTGAAACCCCGCCGTCATATTGCCTACCTACACCCAGCCCTCGAGATACTCATGGCACATTACTTCCACCACGTGCACCCCTTCACTAAATGGTGCTCTACGCCTCGCCATCAATCAGAGAGCGGGCCGTCACCACTTCACATGATTAGGCGCGCGCCTCACCTCAATCGGGCGACTCATAAGTCCGAATTAAGGCATAAACGTTAATACATCCCACAGCTGAGTAGGTATTGGCGGGGCACGACGTCTCAGGGGCCTATCCAGCTAACCGCCTCGTATGGGCGACCAAGACTGCACAATCTTCGGACTGTGTACAACGCGGCCATTACCGATGTGTAGGTAAGTAGATACCTCGCCCAGTTAAGGAAGGTGAAGCGGGGATCGTCTCCTATTGCTACCAGCGCCCAGTCGGGTAATAAGTTGGCAAATTCAACAGGTACGTATAATACACCCACGGCGTATTGCAGGACGAAGGTAGTTACCACACCTTTAAGCCTCCAAAGCCTCCAAGAGGCCCACAACAAGCCGAGCCAGCCCCAGCCTAAGAAGAACAATATGGAGAGAGACGCCAGGAGGAAGTGGGGATAGATAAAAGATGACGCCCACAAAGCCGCTCCAAAAGCCGCGGCCGTGTAGAAGTAACGGCGGCAAGCCACGAAGAAACACACGGCTGACGCAACAGAGAAGGTGTAGGCCACGCTGGCGCGGATAAGCTGGGCACTTCCAAGAGGGAGTAAAGGCGCCGAGAGGAGGGCGAACAACCCGAGGAAAAAAAGACTACTGGATTTTAAGATAGAACCTCCCAATCCCCAACGCATAGGGCTCCAAGGGGCTCGTAAAGTAGCTAGCGCTGTCAAACATCGCATAGGAAAAGAAGTCTGCATATATTCCACGTCCCCCTCCAACAGGTTTGGTAGGGTGGTAAAAGTAGTAATCAATTAACATTGAAATCTTCACCCTAAGCCCACCTGTGTAAGACGGCAACTCCCTTGTACTCATATACCAACCCGCCGCCGTTATATACCCCGTGCCTGCGTCGTAGCCGTGAGTAATCCAGTCTGAAGACGGCGCACAATTGACATTACCAGACACAGGTACTAGCATTGCGAATACACCAAGCCCCCAAGATACATAGCCGATAGGCCCTAAAAACGAGGGCATTGACAACCCAAAGATCTTGCTTATCACCTCGTAACCGGTAATTGTATTTCCGATTATGTTAGTAACTGCAGAGACGATGGAGGCAAAGGCCTCAAGCCACGGGTTCTGCCCTTCAACACTGTAGTAAGTGGTTAACGAGGCAACTGCGCCGTCCTTCACACCCTCAAATGCCAGACAAACCCTCTTAAGCTTAAGATCTCGATCTAGAGGTATATATTGTAGTGAAACCCGAGGAACTTGCGGGGTACGTAGGCCGACATCAGAGCCTGCTTGTGTGGTTAGTGCGGCGTAGCCTAGTATGTAGATGTCGCTCCACGGGGATATCGACTCGTTTTTTGGATTATACGGTGGATACCATACAGAAAATGCTAGATAATCTCTAAAAACAATTGCTGGAGCTCTGTTTATATATAAATATCTATTCCAGTAATTTATCCAATTGTTGGCATTATGTCTCCATATCTCTGGCCAGCGTTGGCCGTAGGCGAATAGAGATGTAAATCTCACATATACGTGGTATGTATAGCTGGCGTAGAGGCTGGGGCTGAACTCTATGATTAGTGGTATTACCGTGGAGTTGGCGGCGAGTAGCGGCACTATGGCGGATTCTGGCAACGTCCCGTAGATGTCGTTGAAGTAGTAAGTGTCGCACTCAGCTGATGTGTATTTCTGTCCTGTGGCTGTGATGTAGGCGTTTGGATCTGCCGGCGTGTATATCTTCACTGTAAGAGTCGTGCTGGGGCTACATGTAACCACGGCCAGTCCCCTAAGTGCGATGTTTACCGGCATTTGGGCGCCTGGCGGAACTCTTACAGTGAAGAGGAGCCTAGATACCCGCACGCCGTAGTAATAATCGGCTGAAAAGGTGTATCCAGGCTGGCCCACAGAGGAGAGCCAGTTGGCTGTAAGTAGCGAGTAGACAGAGCCATCCCAAGGCGCTGGCCTGCTGTACGCCACAGCTATGGAGGCGTTTATGGGGACGTTTCGCGGATTATACACCTCCGCGTAGAACCACAAATAGCTGTTGGCATATAGAGCCGCGCTTATACGTGCTAGTAAATAGCGGCCGATGTTTGGAGCATTCTGCGTGCTTCCCACGCAGGTACTGGAGGTGGGCGACGCCGGAGGAGTTGAGGTTGGCGTGGAGTAGGGGCAGAGGTAGAAGCGGAAGGTATTACTCGACCCTCCTTGGATGGCTAGGTATATGTCTGATACGCCGTGGCCGAGATACGCCCAGGGGGTTGTGCCCATCACAAAGTCGTTATTAGCATAGCCCGTGGCGTTAAAGAACCTAACAGGCGTGTAGCTGGTAAAGATCACGTTTTTTGAGTTAATCGGCGAGGCCGGGTTGAAGACGTACCTAGCCCAGCTACTGACCGCCGTACCGCTTTTCGATTCTGTGTAGTAGGTAGGCTCCACCTGTCCGTCTACCCCGCCGATCTGAGCACTGCTGTTACCCCGGCCTCTCGGCGTTTTTGGCTTTCTGACATCCAGAGGCTTGCCTTTGTAGTAGTACCTCCCGCCCCTCTCCTCGGCGTCTAGGTATACGTAGTAAGCCACGGCATTTGGTATCTCCGTGGAGTTCTTTGCAAAGA
>NZ_JBMFKV010000212.1:0-2860 GCF_049971835.1 Pyrobaculum sp. | reverse complement strand
GTCCGCTCTTGTGGGGGGATGGCACTGCAAATGTAAAGTGTATTTTTTCTGTTAGGCCTATTTCTTTTAGCTTTTCAACAGTTAGATAAGTTTGGAATTGGTTTTTAGGCGATGTAATCACGTTTATTGAAGTGCTGGTTTTTCTCACAGAGAAGCTCCATTTAAAGCTTCCGATTTTTACTAATTTTTCAGCTTTAGGTGAATCTGTAAGCAATTCTGGGGGTATGATTGTCACGAGTTTGCGAAGTTGTCGTTTATAAATATTAAGCAAGTAGTATCTTCTACGTCTATATATTCTTGGGGTAAACCCGAATTTCCACATAAGCGCTACTAGTATTATTGCCAATTTTTCATCGCCAATGGTAATAGAGACGTAACTGTATTTTTCATTTACGTGGCCGTCGCCTTCTATTAATCCCAACATGAAGGCGCCGAAATCTCTTTCGCTTTTGTTAAGTAGTGAGGCTGAAACATATCTTCTAGCTCTTCTATTCCAATCAGAGAGAAAGTTGCTTACATCTAACCTGCTGTTTATAGCACTAATAGCCCTTTGTATTAGTGGATTTGAATTTAGAGCTGATACCGCTTCCCGTACTGTGACATTCCACCAGCTTGTGTCAAGGCGCCAGTATATCTCTACAATTGGTTTTAGTCCCTTTTTAGTGAGGCTAAAGCCTTTTATTCTAATATTTACTAGATTGAATAATTTAGTTAATTTCGATAATTGCCAAAATTGCGTAGTGCCGACTTTGACATAAATATCCTCAATATAGGCATCTGAAGCAAGCCATCCAAGCAGGTATGAATATTTGAAATCCGAGGAGATATTTGCAGTACCTTTTAATTTCTTAAGCTTTGTTGCTAACTCATTCTGACCTTTTACTTTTAGTATAGTGACCTTTCCATCTGTAGATATCTTTACATCGCCATAATCAAACAAGGTTCTTTTCCCCCGGCTGATAACTCTAGGAACCTGCATTAGGGCTTGCCTTAGCTTCGTAATGAGATCATCGCAGGATTCACTAAGGTAACTTCTCCACTCTTCAGCACAATTGATCGCGTCCTTATGCCATAGGCCATCTATACCTAAATTGCCCATATACAATGTAATATTTTTAAATTTATGAATAGTCGTTTTAGAAGACGGAAATCTTTCCATCGGCGATTATTACCTACTTAGATCTTTAGGCGAAGAAATACAAACCAAAATCCTTACCAACAGAGCGCTTTGTCAGAGTCATGTAATTGGGAATCTGTGAAGCTTGGAAAAAGAGGAGGCCTTAGGCTATTGGTCCAGTTGTGAGCCCAGCGAGATTATATGCGAAGGTTCCGAGCCTCCTCCCGTCTCTGGGGTTTACGGCTACTGAGCCTATCACCACGAGGTCTACCGGTGGGAGGTCCCAGGGCTTGACGGGCTTGCCCCATTTAAAGGCGCCGGCGATGGTGGATGCCTCTCTGTACGCGGCTTTGGGGATTTGGGCTGGGTCTAGGAGTAGGAGGCCCTCGCGGATGCGGGGTGTGGGCATCACCACCTTCTTGCCGGCGTGCATCGCCGCCTCGCGGCAGGGCCTCTGGGGGGCGTCGGGGTTTATCTTAACAACGGCGGCCTTGGCGAATACGTCTAGGTGGGCTAGGTTTTGGCAGGCCTTCTCAGCGCCTTTGAAGTTGGGGATTCTGCCGTAGACGGGGCGGGGGAAGGCGGCGACGCCTCTCTCCTCCATTAGTCTCCATATCCTCTCCCTGATGGCCTGCTTCGCCTCCTTGGCCACGGGGTGCTGGGCGCCTCAATTTTTAAAACTGTTTGTTGATGGGGGCGTGGGCAGGTGGCTGGGGTTGCTTCTCCTCCTCGCGGCGCACGCGGCGGCCGGAGGGGCGGCGGTGGCCCTCTACCTCGACGGGACTGTGGACGGCACGGCGGCGTCGCTGGCTAGGTCTGCGCTGGCTGAGGCGGAGAGGCTGGGGGTGCCTCTCGTGGTGGTGCTGGACACCTACGGGGGGTTCCTCGGCCCCATGGACCAGATCGTGGAGATGTTTCTAAACGCCGGGGTGCCGGTGTACGCCTACGTGCCGGAGGGGGCCAAGGCGGTGTCGGCGGGCGCCTTCATAGCCATGGCGGCGAAGCGCATCTACATGGCGCCGACGGCTGAGATAGGCGCGGCGGAGCCCAGGCCCCCGGACCCGAAGGTGGTGAACTACGCCGCGGCTAGGATGAGGTCCCTGGCCTCCGCCAAGTGGAACGACTCCCGCGTCGACGTCGCCGAGTCTTTTGTTAGGCAGAACAGGGTGCTCACCGGCGCGGAGGCCGTGAAGCTCGGCATCGCCGAGCCTCCGCCTCCCGAGGGCTGGAGCTTCGCGGCTGTGTACAGGCGGGACCCGCTGGCGAGGTTGCTCAACGCCCTGTCGGACCCGGCCCTCATCTCGCTTATGATCCTGCTGGGTGTCGTGCTCATCGGCTACGAGCTGGTGGCCGCGGGGTTCCAGGGGGTGGGCGTCGTGGGCGGCGTTCTTCTCGCCCTGGCCCTCTACCTCGTGGGCCAGCTGGGGGCCGACCTCCTCTCCCTTCTCCTCGCCCTGGCCGGCGCGGCGCTTATCGTGGGGGAGATGGTGGCCGGCCACGGGGCCCTGGCCGCCTCCGGCCTGGCCCTCTTTGCCCTTTCGCTGTACTTCGCGGGGAGCGGCCAGCCGTACTACCAGTCCCAGGGGGCTTCATACGCCGCGGCGGGCCTAGCCGCTGTTGGGGCGGTGGCTGTGGCGTACGTGGGGTACAAGGTGAGGCAGGCTTTGAAGAGGCGGCCTCTGGACTACCGTAGCCAGCTGATGGGGGCGAGGGGGGTGGCCAAGACGGAGATAGGGCCGGGGC
>NZ_JBMFKV010000211.1:0-2863 GCF_049971835.1 Pyrobaculum sp. | reverse complement strand
GGCGCTGGGAGCTGTGAAGAGGGTGAGGGGGCGCCGGGCGCCGCCCGTCGAGAACTACCTCGTCGTGGTGGTCACGGTGGGCGACGGCCGGGTCCTTCCTGCGCTGTTGGAGACGGTGGCCCAGCTGGAGAGGCTGGGGCTGAGGTACGTGGTTGTCTCGTCGCGGCCCCTCCCCCTGCGTAGCGTATTGGTGGTGCCGCCGGAGGAGGACGGCTCTAAGTACCGCGCGGTTAGGTGGTTTGTGAAGAACTACGCCAGGCCCGACGTGTGGTACGTCTTTCTCGACGACGACAGCTACCCCCTAGACACCCGGTTCCTCAGCGACATTGCCTACTACGGCGAGAGGGGCTACGTGGCGGGCAACGGCGTCTTGGTGCCGAGGCCGGGGAGGTCGCCGCTTGCCTACGCCCTGGACTGGGTTAGGTGGTTCCACGACGTGACGGTGTACCGCTTCGCTCTGGAGGTGCTGAGGAGGCCCGTGTTCGGCATGCACGGCGAGCTCCTCATGGTGAGGGGAGACGTGTTGAGAGAGATCTGGCCCGCCATGGGGGACACCGTCACCGAGGACTTCCGCTTCGCCATGGAGTTGCTGAGGAGGCGCTACAAGACCTTCCAGTCGGCCACCCGCGTGTCGATTAGAAGCCCGAACTCCCTCGCCGACTTCGTGAGGCAGAGGGCCAGGTGGGCCAATGCCTTGAGAGACGCGGCGAGGTACAGAAACGCCCCCTACATAGGCCTTATAGCCGCCGGCTTCGCCCTCTGGACGGCGGCCCCCTCCACGTGGCTCTACGGCCCCAGCGCGCCGTTGCTAATCTCCGCCGTATACGCCGCGGTGTACCTCTACGGGAGCTTGAAGGCCAGGCGCTACGTCTTAGACGTCTGGCTCGCCTCCCTACTCGAGCTAGTCGGACTCGCCGCCGGAATCGTCAAAAGAGGCAAAACCTTCTACATCCTAGACAAGACATAGCTCTATATTTAAACTCGGTTGAGGGGTCATGGGGATTTTTAGAGTGGGCGCGGCGTTGCTTGCGGCGGCCGTCCTGGCGCTGGCCGGCGCAGAGGTGGAGTGGACGTACCAGCCTCCTCTACCCAACGGCTCCTCTCTAGCCCTCTGCGAGGCGGGGCAACACATCTACGTTGTCGGCTACGCCGCGGTGGGGCAGAGGCCTAATGGGAGCACGCCTATGTGGCACGTGGAGATGCTCCGGAAGGCGGACGGGGCTTTGGTTAAGACGTGGAGCTGGCCTGGGGGGTCCGGCGAGCTGTGGGCCTGCGCCGCGGCGGGGGGAAAGCTGGTGGCGGTGGGGGATGGCCACGGCAGGTGGTCCATCCTGCTGTTCGGTCCAAACCTTACACTTATGAAGCTGGAGGTGGAGGATGTGGCGGGCATTCCCTACGCGGTGGCGGTGGGCGGGAGGTACATCTACGTGGCCGGCGCCGAGTACTTGGGCAGATACTCGCGCTGGCGCGTCGAGAAGAGGAGCCTAGACGACCTGACTCTCCTCGCTGTGTACACAGCCTCCAGCCTAGGCGAGGTGGACAGAGCCGTGGGCATAGGCGTGAACCCGGCCACGGGGGAGATATGGGTGGTGGGCGCCAGAAGCGGGGCTCCGTGGACCGTCGAAATTCTAGACGGGGAGCTGAGGAGGGTAGAGGCGCTCGGAGCTAATCTATCCACGTCCCCCACAGGCGTGGTCTTCGACGACGAGGGCAACGCCTACGTCTACGGCACGGGATACGTGGTGAAGTACAGCAAAGAGGGCCGCGAGCTGGCGAGGACTTGGATAGGAGCGGACACGGCGAGGGGAGCCGCCTACCTTGGCGGAGTCCTCTACCTAGCAACCGAGGACTTCAAACTCATCACCATACCCCCAGGTGGGTGGGGAGTTAGGAGCTATGTCCCATTCACAGACCTGGCCAGGGCCGTGAAAGGCCACGCTACAGTGGTGAGAGGCGCCGTCTACAGCCAGGGGCATATCTACGTCGCAGGCGGCAACTGGCTGGTGCTCTCGGTAGCAACGCCTAACCACACCGCCGCGCGCCGCGTGGCGGAGACTGGAAGCTCCACCCCCAAGCCGGAGACCCAGCCAACCCCGCAGGTGCTTACCTACGTAGCCGCGGCGGCCGTCGCCACTGCAGGCGTCCTAGCCGCCAGGCGCCGTCTAGTTGCTAGGAGGCAGACGTAGCTCCGGGTTTGTGGGTTAAAATTTATAAACTGATAGATAGGGCCAACTGAGCCGCCGTAGTCTAGCGGTTAGGATGGCGGGTTGTGGTCCCGTTGACCCGACGACCCGCGAGGTCGGGTTAAGGTTCAAATCCCGGCGGCGGCCCCATGCAGTTTTTAAAGATCCACCTACGCAGGTTAGCCCTCACCGCTGGACAGACCTCTTGGTATAACTCGCCATCCTTCAACAGCTCCACCACAGCCACTGCGGCTTCCTCCCGTGTGCGGTACTTGGACCACGCCATGTCGGGATCGGGGCCGTGGTACTGATACTCGTGGAGATTAAGAGCGGTGTTGGCGACAAAGTAAATCCCGCTGTACCCCACATCACTCAGCATTTTAGACAAAGCCATCAACCTAGAAGTCGGCACCCGGGAAACACCCGTCGTCTCTAGCCAACGCCTCTCCTCGTCGCCTTTGACCAGCGTCTTCAGCTTATCCAGCTCTAGCCTCAATAAGGCGGCCATAAACGCCTTCCACGCCTGGAAGGCCTTGCCGGCGGCGTTTCTAACGAGGCCGCGGCGGAGGTACTCAAGAGCGAGGCCCGCCTCCACCAAAGCCTCAAGAAGACGCGCCGATATGTAATCCTCGGAGGAGGGCTTCGGAAGAGGCCTCTCCAATATTTCCACATCCATGTAC
>NZ_JBMFKV010000210.1:0-2893 GCF_049971835.1 Pyrobaculum sp. | reverse complement strand
GCCGGGGCCAGACTGCCACCCGTCCCCACCTTGGAGGCGGTGAGTCCCCCCAACGTCGAATACCTGAGGGTAGCGGGGGTAGAGGCTGGCAAGCTAGACAGCGAGGAGGGGTTTACGTCCACCGAGACAAAAACGAGAAGGGCGGCTTCGCTCAACGTCGCGTACTCCTTCGTAGACAACGCGCCACATTTTAGTATCGTGCACGTGAGGGAGGAGAGGCTAGACGCGAACTACACAGCCCTCTACTGGTATTCACACTACATCACGCTGTAGAGACAGTACGGGCGCACCGGAGGTTATGAGCTGTCTGCCCTCTTCTCGCCCCGGGTGAGGCCAGCCCAGTTCTAGAGGGAGGGTCCTCGTGTACCGCCGTCTGGCACAGCCCTGTGCTTCAGGAGGGCGGAGCGCGCCCTGAGGGGGCCCGCGCTTCAAGAAAGAGGTTAGAATACAACGTTTGAAGTGGCTACCTCAAACCGGGACCTTCTCCCCCTCTCCCTCTTGAGACGCAGGTCGCTACTGGTAGCGCTGGTGAGATAGGGGTAAGCTATATCTGATGAAACTGCGTAGAACTGTCCAGCCCTGTCGCTGGCCTCAGACACAGTCGTGCTATCCCAATCTTTGGCGAGTGAGCTGGACACGTCTTCTTCGCCCCCGTGTAACACTAGGCTGTGGCTAACCGACATACTATAGTATACCAGCTCGTCTAGAAGAGGGGAAAAGATATATACAGCCTCTTCAATAAGGCGGCCAGTAGTATATATATCGTCCTTGTGGTAGTACTTGTAATCCGAGAGGTCTAGCGGGGCGATTCTCATGTCACACGAGACAACGTCGCCATAAAAACCTGCAGACTCCCTATACCAGTTCTAAAAGTTAAATACACGGGTTTTTGCCAACGGTGTGGGGCCTCGTAAGAGCCCGCATGGGGCCAGTAGCCCTGGGCTGTCCCTCATACACGTCTTGGCTACAGAGTACAGGAGGCGCCTCCTGGCGGGTAGCGCCAGAAAGCTCACGTTCACGTACGAGGAGATAGAGCAACTGTACGGGGCAACGCCCGACGGGCAACTGAGGGAGGAACTGGAGAGGCTGGTTATGGGGGGCCTCCTGGAGGAAGTCGGCGGGAGGTACTACGTCCTGACGCCAGACGCGCTCAGGCTAGCGGAGGGCCACCCCGCAGGGGCGGGCCCGGGCCAGCCAGAGCTCGACATCTACGTAGCGGGCAACAGGTACGCCTTGGAGAGCGTCGTGGGTAGCGTCCAGATCTCCAACTGGCTAGTAGGCGCGGGCGTCTTCTGGCGCGGCGGGAGCTTCGACGTGGCCAGGGCGGCCAGGCTTAGGGCCAGGGTGCCGAGGCTGTTTCTAGACAGCGGGGCCCAGCAGTTCTACAGGAAGTTCAAGGGGTTCGCCTACCCCTACAGCCCCAGGCAGTACCTGGACTTCGCCCTAGCCATCGGGGCAGACCTGATCGCCACCCTCGACCTCCCGCTGGACATACTAGCACCGCGGGGCCTGCCCGTGAAGGAGGGTATCAAGAAGACTGTGGAGTACGGCGTTGAGATATACTCCCTGGCCGAGGGCCTCGGGGTGAGGCAGAGGGTCGTGCCCGTATTGCAGGGCTATACGGATCCCTCCGAGTGGCTGGAGTCGCTGGACCTCTACAAGTCCCACGGCGTGGAGGCGGAGGTGTGGGGCGTGGGTAGCCTCTGCATGATGTCTAAGCCGAGGCTGGCGGAGAGGATCCTCAGAGAGGTGAGGCGGGCGTTGCCGAGGGCCAGGCTCCACGTATTCGGCGTGGATCTGAACGTGCTGAAGCGGGTGGTCTGCCTAGTAGACTCCTACGACACCTCGGTGTGGATCTTCTGGGCCAAGAGGTACGGCACGGTGAGGGTGTGGGACCCGGACAGCGAGAGCTTCGTGAAGCTCAAGCCATATGTGAGGTACCCCACCGAGAAGCTGTTCAGGCTAAACATACGGGAGCTCTTCAGGTTCCACAGCCACATGGTGGAGAAGAAGAGGCTGTGCCCGCGTATACAGTAGCCGACGGGGAGGAGGTCGGCAAAGGGGCTACGCATAGACACAGCCATTTCTGAGCTCTCCAGCGAGAAGTTGTGGAGACACGCGCACCGCCATGAGTGGGATAGCACTCAAGGCTGGCTACGCCACGTCCGGTTTTTAATACTCAGCGTCTGTTTCTACGTGCGGGCGAGGAAGGTGCACTACGATGTTGAGTACGGACCCAGGCCCGCCGACCTAGTCTACGACTGGGACTTCGCAGAGGTAGCTGTCGCAAACCTAGAGAACAAGATCTTCATGGACGAGTTCATGCACACGCTGAGGATGTGGAGATCTAAGGGATGTATAGAGGGCGTTAACGCGGGGAGTTATCGAGCAGAGGGTTGCGAGCAACGTAACAAGAGAGAGCAATGTGGCGATGTAATGATACCGACGAGGCTGATAGGGGTGGAGAGGGACATGGTACTGTCGGTGTCTAAGCTCAGAAAGCCGCTGGAGATGTGTACCCCGGGCTCCCTCTTCAGAGTAGCGACGGTCGTAGTTCTCTAGCCTTCCGTACAGAAGCCCTACTATTGAGTTGACGGGAGAGACACTAATGTTGTGTCGCAAAGGTACTGTTACCACAGGCCGAACAGGGCTTGTCTACGCTCTGTCGCCGCAGTGCTAGCTAGCCAGTAGGGGGACGGTGGCGTTAGAGCACGAGAGCCACGGCGCCGTGTATGGCTTTGGAGAGCCTCTCCTTCGGCCCCTTGGTGCGCAGGTCTATGTGCGCCGTTGCTTCTAGTAGCGTGAGGTATAGATCTGTAGAGTCCGTCAAGCCGTTGGCGGCCTCTGTGGCCCATACATAGTGATCAAGTGGCGTGGTGTACTTCGCGCACAG
>NZ_JBMFKV010000209.1:0-2904 GCF_049971835.1 Pyrobaculum sp. | reverse complement strand
CTTTCGTTATCGCCTTATGGCACTGGCTGTATTATGACTCTCCCAACGACTTCAACCTCTTCTCCCCCAAGTCGCTTCTTAACGTGCTCTACGCTTTCGTGGACTCCGCCCACGCCTCTGGCAAACGCGGCGCCTAGCGCCGAAGCCCTCCGCTACGCCGCCTCTATTATCAAGGGGCGTCCAGCCACGTTGTGGCCGACGACCTTCATGTTCGGGGGCTCACTAATCGGCGGGTGCGCAGAGCCAGTATCCACAGTATGGAGCCGTGGAGGGCTAAAGCGGCGCAGGCTGTGCCAGAAACGCCCCATTCGCGCCTAAAAAGCCAGTTCCCCGATCGACTTATAAAGCCCAAAGCCGGGTTTTCGGCATGGAACTGGTGGCTTACGTCCGCGTATCGCAAGAGGAGGAGCGGCTGGAGAACCAGGAGTTTGCCATCTATCAATGGGCCGCCAGACACGGCCACCGCGTGGTGGATGTGTGCAAAGACGTGGGTGTCTCCGGCGCGGTACCTCCCGGCAAGAGGCCTGGCTGGAGGCAGGTGGTGGAAAGCTTGGCGTCTGGGAGGGCCCAAGGCGTCGTGGTGTATTCCCTTGACCGAGTCGCGAGGAGCCTCTGGGAGCTCGCCGCAGTCTACAAGGAGTTCAACGAGAAGGGCTGGGCGCTATATTCTGTGAGGGAGGAGTGGCTATCGGCAGTCGATCCCAGGGTGCGCGACCTGCTGGTGGCCGTCTTGGGGTGGGCCGGGGAGATGGAGCGCGAATTTATCCGCGAAAGGACGCGGGAGGCCCTCCGCCGCCTCAAGGCGGAAGGCAAGAGGCTGGGGAGGCCGCCGAAGTGGAGCCCGCAGATCAAGGCGAGGATTGTGGACCTGGTGAGGCGGGGGCTGACGCTGAGGGAGGCCGTGAAACTTGTGGGCGTCGGCTACAGAACAGCGGTTAGGTATCTGTCGCGGGACCCCGACTACTTAGAGGCTGTGAAGGTGGCCAGGCTGTCTGGGGCGAGGCGCGCGCGTTGAGTTCAACGTTGTGGTATATAACTAAATTTCGGTTATACAAACGGTGTAGCGCCTCAGTAGTTCGCAACGTGGGTAAAGCTTAAATATCTCCACAGCGATAAGGCATGCAGGCGCGGTAGTTGCCTGTGCCTCTGCAGTGCTTGGCGCATGCGGCGAACGATGTTGGCGCCCCGGACACGCGCCGAGGGGATGGCGAAACACAACCGGGGGCCTCTCCTTTATTTCACGGAGCTAGCACATGCGTTCTGACCAACGCAGTCGCTGTTATAGAGCGGAATCTCTCCGCTGAGAAAAAGCGGTTGAAAAACAGTGCTATGGAAATACTCGCGGCGCGTGTTGTTCAAATACGGTACGGAGCCGCTTCTCGTAATCTGCCACGTAGTGCTCAATGGTGATAGCCAGGCTTGATGGCAGAGCGCGGCCTTGGAGCATTGCGATATCCGAAACGTCCACCCCTTGGTCGAGGAGCCACTGGGCGTTGAACTTGCGGAGTAGCTTGGGTTCAAGCCACGGGAGCCCCGCCTTCTCTCTCGCCTCCTTCAGCCAGCGGTATATCGTGAGGAGCTCGCATGGGAACAGCCTCTCGGTCCTCTGCCCCAACATCTTCTCGAACCTGTCCCTCCACGGGAGGTACACCGTCTGGAGGTAGCGGACGGCACCCTCTGTGAGAAACACCACGGGCTGGCGCTTGGTGCCCTCTGTCTCCCCCACCAGGAGGCGCCTTCGCTCAAGCTGGAGACCGGCGAGGGTGGCCTTGTGCAACTGCCTGGCGCGGATGCCAGTCTCAGCCAGCAGGCCCCAGAACGCCGCGGCGCAGGGCGAAATTTTACTCGCCTCCTCCCACACTCTTTTAACCTCCTCCAGGGTGGGTATCTTGTAGCTGTTCTTCTTCTTGACGCGGGGCACCTTGAAGGAGTCGTAGAGCAGGGCGGCCAGCTGGGGGTCCCTCGCCCTCACCACCACGTCGATAAACTTTTTGAGCGACTTAGCCATCTCCTGGGCGATTTTAGGAGTCTCCGCCGTGTAAATCTTTTCTATAGTTTCCTGTGAAATCACCCATCCGCCTCGCTGTAGAAACCTAGTCAAGTACCTCAAGTGGCGGGTCCTCGTGTCGTACGCCAAGCCCTCCAGCTCCAGCTTCTTTTTGAACACTTCGAGATCCTCCCTCTCGACGCGGTAGGCCGCCTCCGCCTTCACCTGTCCGGGGAGCAAGACGGAGAGTTGCTGAATTACGTAGTCGCGGAGGGCCTTGTCCCTTAGAGCCTTGGAGATAATCTGCAGTGCTTGGTCCACGTCTAGCCTCCCCACAGGAGGCTCTGGTAGGCACCTCTCCACGGTATTTGGATCGGCTTCGTGCATTTTCTGTAGCTTCTCCGGCGCCGGAGCCGACCTCCCGCTCAGCCACTGAGCGACGGCCGCCGGGGTGACCCCAGCCAGCCGCGCTATGTCGCTCACAGAGAGTCCCAGCGCCTCTCTTAGACACCTTACTATGTCGATTCTTTGTTCATCTGACAGCTTTACCCAATACGGGTTGACAAACATTGGTGAAAAATGGCATCCGCTTTTAAATTTTTCGCCAACATTCTAAATAGTACGAGCCTTTCGAGCCCGTGACCCGGGTTCAAATCCCGGCCGGGGCACTCACCCCAACTCTAACTCCCTAGGCCCGGCATACCGCTTCAAAAACTCAGATAAAATCTTGAAAAGAGACACAAATCTGTAAAGGGCAGTTCGCCATGCACGGACATTAAATTACACGCCATGCCGTGTGTCAGTTAGTAGGTATAAAGTGAGTTGCTCCAGGAGGAAGCCGTGTATAGGAGCGCCCCGTGCATGCGTCGTGTCGGTTTGAGGACACATACCGCCGCCCGGTGTCGACGTCTTTCAAC
>NZ_JBMFKV010000208.1:0-2957 GCF_049971835.1 Pyrobaculum sp. | reverse complement strand
GTGGCGGATGTTCCTAGAGGATTACGAGAGGAGGTGGCGGGTTAATGAGGAGAGGTGGGAGAGGGCGTTTAGAGAGTTTAAGTGGATGAGGTCGGCCATTGAGCAGTTGCAGGAGGCGCTGGGGGTGTCGCTGGAGTTCTACACCGCCCAGTGGATTAGGGAGTGGCTCTCCGCCAGGGGGTACCACTGCAGGCCCACGGTGCACGCCTCCCTCCTCATCGACGGGGTCAAGGAGGTGGACGTCTTCTGCCCGGACCCGCCCGTGGTGGCTGAGGTCAAGGCCGCGGTGCTCACCGTGAAGGCCGCCGAGGAGGCCCTGGCCCAGCTGAAGGCGGCGGTGGAGGCCGCCGAGAGGTTCCTAGGGAGGAGGATATACGCCGCGTTCCTCGCCGTCGAGTCCGCGCCGGGGGATGTGGCGGAGTACCTGCGCCGCCGCGCCGAGGAGGCTGGCTACATCCTCATCCTGGGACGGAGCCATTGACAAGCACGGTGAAGGGGTGCCGCACCCCCTCCGACGTCGCCAGCTCGCCCGGCAGAAGAGTGCCGGGTTTAGCCTCCACGTGGCCGCACACCGCCTCGACCACCCTTTCCCCGCCCGGCTGGATGTCCACCGGCTGGAAGACACAGCTGACGTTGGCAACCCTAACGTCCGCCGCCAGGGCGGCCTCCCGGCCTGGGTTAACTACCTTCACCTCAAGCCGCTGGATCCTACTGTCGAGAGCCGCCGTGAGTATCAAAAGCCTGGGGAGCCTGCTGGCCGGGGTCTGATGCGGCTCGGGGAGAGGGGAGGCGCGGCTACCTGGTAGTGGAGATAGAGGGCAACCGCCACAAGCGCCGCCGTCCCCACGAGTGCCGCCGCCCAGAGCCGCCGCCGGACACATCACGTGGAAACGGCTGATGTTAAATACGTTTATTTTCCTTAGATCTAGTAATGCCGGGGGACTCCTCAGAAGCGGATCTACAGTGTAGCCTAAAGCTAAGTCCCGATACCTCTAAGACAGGCCTAACCGTTTAATCTGACTGGCGGCTTCTTAGGATGTCAAAAAGTTTATGCTCCCCCCAAGCCTCACCGCGTTTAAAGAGTAGTAAGCCTCTTTACTTAACCGAGGAAGGACACGCGAGGTGCGTCAAGCAATCAACGACCTGGACCCCGTCTGCCTTAGGATCCACGCTCTCTTCAAAATCGCCACAGTTGCACACTGCAGTTATAAACTCGTCCTCGCGGCTACAGCTACACAACGCCTTATAAGCCTCGTGATACTTAATACACACATAGCTACAACCACCTCCGCCCCTAGGCACGTACCAGTAACAATCAACGTTAAACCCCGTCTCCCTCAGCAACTCTATTGACGCTCTGATGTATTGTGACTTGGTGGCCCTTTTAGAACACTTCTCCGATAACCCATCCCCATCCACAAACAGCCCTAATTTAGCCTCCATAGTCGCCCCCCACAGATATTTCACTAATTTGCCGTAGTCATACCTGCCTAATTTGTCACTGACGTGGTAAAGCCCGACTGCATCAATCCATAGAGTCTTCATACCTCCACAAAGGCGCGGTACACAGCTGCGTCGGTGAATCCAGGGACTCTCCCCTCCCCTCTCCACACTCCCTTGACATAGATCCTTTCGGCGTCTCTGGCAAATACATAGGCGGGGGGCCCTATTCCAAGTAGAAAATCTAAGCTGTGAGTGGCGGCAACAACGTTAAACCTCCCGCCAGACCTCTCCACGAGCCTCCTCAA
The DNA here is from genome assembly GCF_049971835.1 of Pyrobaculum sp. Taxonomy (NCBI): domain Archaea; kingdom Thermoproteati; phylum Thermoproteota; class Thermoprotei; order Thermoproteales; family Thermoproteaceae; genus Pyrobaculum; species Pyrobaculum sp. Next base: position 1,209 of record NZ_JBMFKV010000208.1, on the reverse strand, counting down.
CACCCTGCCCAGGAAAAACGCCAGCACAGGGTGGGCGTGGGTCTCTGGCTCCTCCACGAGGAAATATGTCAAGCCGGGCAGGCCGTAGGCGTAGACAGCCTCGGCGAGCACCAACGCAGGCGCAAACACAGTGCTGAGCTCCCTCAATCCGTAGCCCTCAGCTCCCCACTTGTTGTCAACCCAGCCGAAGCCATCAGACGTAACGTAGAGAGACAGCGGGAAGAAGTCATCCACTAAATCCCTCAATTCGGGCTCCTCCCTAACCCTCTCCATCGCCCTCCCCACCTCCTCCACTACCGACACAGCCTCCCTCACTCTGAGATCCCCCGAGGCCTGCTTTAAGCCGAGGGCAATATCGAAATCCCCGTAGGTAGCCCTTTTTATGTCAGTCAAAAGCTCTACCACAGCCCTGAAGGCCCTCTCGGCGGCTTCACGCCCCTCTGGAGAAGCCGACTCCTCCGCAATTTCTCTAATATCGGCGGCCCGCTCTCTAATCATTTCAATATTCTCCCTCACCGCCAGTTCAAACAACTGCACGGCCACTCGGTACGCGTCTACATAGACGGCGTAGTAATCGCCGGGCTCCACCTCGCACACCACATCTGGCAACTCCCGCTTTATCACGCGGCCAAATCTACGCCTCGCCGACGAGTAGATACACCACAAAGCCAGCGATTTACCAGTGAGGTTCGGACCCACAAGCGACGTGGCGCCCACAGCCTCAAACTCAATATCAATACCAACCTTCTTATTGCCATAAGCCAAACTACCCCTAAGGCCCACCTTCATCAGTCAAAAAACGGGCTCTATATAAAAAAATTCTCCCTCACCGCCAGTTCAAACAACTGCACGGCCACTCGGTACGCGTCTACATAGACGGCGTAGTAATCGCCGGGCTCCACCTCGCACACCACATCTGGCAACTCCCGCTTTATCACGCGGCCAAATCTACGCCTCGCCGACGAGTAGATACACCACAAAGCCAGCGATTTACCAGTGAGGTTCGGACCCACAAGCGACGTGGCGCCCACAGCCTCAAACTCAATATCAATACCAACCTTCTTATTGCCATAAGCCAAACTACCCCTAAGGCCCACCTTCATCAGTCAAAAAACGGGCTCTATATAAAAAAATTCTCCCTCACCGCCAGTTCAAACAACTGCACGGCCACTCGGTACGCGTCTACATAGACGGCGTAGTAATCGCCGG
>NZ_JBMFKV010000207.1:0-2970 GCF_049971835.1 Pyrobaculum sp. | reverse complement strand
CGCGCCAAGACGTTTGGAGCACTCAGCGTTGTGGACCGGAACGCGTCGGCTCGCCACGCGCCGAGGGGCGTCTGCGAGTCCCCAGCCCCCGCCGCCTTCTCCACGCCGCTACATATCTTTATATACGGGGGAGTTTTCTGGAAGTTTCAGCGGAATCTATGGATACGCGAGGTTTAAAACAGTGCCCTCAATTTACAGATATTATCGATATATAGACTCTAGTTGGCCAAAACTTCTATCTATATATTTTTCCTTTTGACTGTTTTAAAGAGGATTGTTTAATAGTTTTTGTTTTTGTAGAGGGGAGCTGGTATCTACGTCGAGCGAAAGGTTTAAATGGGGTCTAGGGGGTCTCTGCGTGGTGGTGGTCCTTAGGCCTGGGCTCCCGCCCTTCGCCCTGCTCCACTATAGAGACTTCGACGTGGTGTGTTCGGAGCTGGGCGGGGTCTGCGAGCACGTGGAGAAGGCCTCGGGCATCAAACCCCTCTACCTGTTCTACGCCAGGCCGCAGATAGGCCACTTCTACCTCCAAGACGTCACGTTCGAGGGGCCCTTTAAGGCGCTCTGGGAGGCCTACGCCCGAGGCGAGGTGCCTCCAACCTTCGAGCACTGGGATAAGAAAGGCCCCTGCCCGGGGCTGGGGGAGAGGTGCCCAGCCTCCCCCAGCGTCTTCCTCATGCCGTCTAAAAAAGCATATACATACCTCAGAGAGTGCACTTCTCTCACCAAGAGGGCGAGGGAGGCCGGGGTTAAGCTCTGGGACTACACCGTCCGCAAGAGGGTTAGGCCGCCTGTCTTCGTATTTCCGTGGGAGCTTGTGAGAGAGGTCTTCTCCGTGAGGCCTATACACTACCAAGACGCGGCGAACTGCGGCCTGCACCCCCTGGCCTCCATGCTGTACTGGGCCGAGACCGGAGGCATAAAGTCCGTCGAGGCTCTGCTAGGCCGCGGCGGCGGCGCCGCGCTGAGGCGCTTTACAAAGATTTCCACAAATGACGGCATGCCGACATTTTCGAAAATCTTTGTAAAGGGATGAGGTGTCTAAAGCAGTGGCGGGTTAGAGACGTTGAGGTGTGTCTGTTAGAGGGGGTATATAAACCTGACGCCTCTGTCTACAGTCTGCTTTCTGAAGAGGCTGGGGAGGAGGAGGCGGCTGAGGCGGTGAGGCAGTGGCTGGAGGCGGCTGGGGTGGGCAACGAGCTGAACGTAGTCATTACAGACGGCGCCGTGGCGTACGCCGCCTGGGTGCGGGGCGCCGCCGGCACACTCGTGTACAACACGCCCAGGGCCAAGGAGCTGGCGCTCAGCTTTATATACTATTTGGAAAACACCGGCAGAGAACGTTTAGTAAACATCGACACAGCCGCCAAGCTCGAATCTGAACTCAGCTACAGAATCACCCCGGCGGGCATAGAGGAGAAGATAGCAAAGCTGAGGCAGGCGGCTTACCACATGGAGGCGGCCGGGCTAGAGCAACTTCAAGCCGAGGCCCGGGGCGGAGAGGACCTGGCGTCTTCTGCAGAGGCTGGCGGGCTTGCGGCAGAGGTGGAGGCTCTGTGTCGGATCCTCAGGGAGAATCCGGATAAAGTTCCTCTAGTCAGGTCGTTTCTAGACAGGCTTCTGCGCGACGAGGAGTTCCCCAGGAGGATTGGGCTTTTGGCATGACCTGCGGCGCCGCTAGGTGGGCCCCCGCCTACGCCGAGGTGCTTGAGGTTATGAAGAGGGTGTGGGAGGGGGAGTGCCAGAAGCCTGCCTTCGCCAGGAGGTTCCCGAGGCTGTGCGCCGCCGCCATGGTGGCGGCTCTGGGGGAGTGCGGCCGGGTGGTGAGGAGGAACTTCTGGATAAAAATCGAGCCGAGGGTCGCGGCGCGGGCGGTGGTGAGGGAGGCGGCGAGGCTCGCCGGGAGGGGGAGGGCGGTGTCCGTGAGGGCCCTCGTGGTTAGAGCCGTGAAGACGTTTCTAGAGGAGGTGAGGCGCGAATTGTAATATACTGGTGTTTCCCGCGTGGTGTGTCCTGCGCCACTTTTGAATACCTCTTTAAGATGTGCCGGAGGTGTAGGAGGGCGGGGAGGGGCAACGTCATGTGCGCCGCCGCCTGTATCAACATAGAGGCCTTCGCGCTTAGGAGCGGGGAGGTGGAGGTCACGCGGGAGGTTTTGTCTAAACTCGCCGGTTTTGACATCAGCGAGGAGGTGTTCGACGCGGTGGCCCAGGACCTCAGAGGGAGGAGGGTGCTGGTCACGGCGCTTGCGGCGCAGGCCGCCTCGGTGTTCTGCAGAGAGCTGGCCAAGATCTTGGCCGGGCTGAGCTAACCGGCCCACCGGCTGGGTTAAGTTAATCCCCCCGCCCCCGGCCTCTGCCATGGAGGCGCTTGTGGGTAGGATCTGCGGGGAGGCCTACAGGCTTGTAGACGCCGCGGCTGGGTACTACGCGGCGTGTTCAAGAATTATGTGGAGGGGCCCCGTGTGCAGGGCGTTGCAGGTTTTTGAAGCTGTGTGGCGCGTGGGGGGCGGGGAGGTTGTTTTCAGCGCGGAGAGGCTGGGCCTCGGGGAGAGGCACGTGCCGTTTTTAATAAGACTACAGCAGAGGCTGGGGCCGGCGGCCGACTGGGAGGACGCCGTGGTGGAGGCTCTTCTGCTGGTGGACGAGGCGGCTAGGAGGCAGATGGCGAGGTTGTTGAGATGATGTGGGAGGAGGTTAGGGAGGTGCTGTGCCGCCGCTTGAAGGAGCGCTACAGCTTCCTCCAGCGGTATGTGGAGGAGTGCGGCGGAGGCGCCGCGCGGGTGGAGTGCTACTACCTCGAAGCCGCCTTGAAGACGAGGCAAGACCGCTTCTACAGCTCCTTCGCAGAGTGGCTTAGAGACGTGGGGGCGCCCCCCGAGGCGGCTCCCTACTTGAAGAAGCTGTGGAGGAGGGGGGTGGCCAAGGCTGTGAAGAGACTGATGGCCGAGGTATACGGCGGCTGGCTCAT
>NZ_JBMFKV010000206.1:0-3011 GCF_049971835.1 Pyrobaculum sp. | reverse complement strand
CCACAACCTCCACACCTTTCTGAGTCCAGCCTTGTATGACGTAGGTAGCCAAGCCCTGGAGCTTCTGCGAGACGTCCACGGGCAGATACACATTCCCACCGGTTACTTTCAGAGCTCTGAAAGAGGTGAATGCGCCGCCGCGCTCCACGCCTTCAAAAATCCAAGGCAGGTATTGGCTGGCGTTGCCGTAGATGGGGAATAGCCTCTCCTTAGAGAAGAGCATTGCGTAGAGCGTCCGGTTTAGATTTAGAGGCACCGGGTAGTAGCTACCCCCTATTGTGAAGTAGGCGTATGAGCCAGGCGGCGGGCCTGGGTACGACATGACTCTAGTATATATGAAATCCTCGGCGCTAACGCCTGCGGGAACGCCGAGAACCGCCTCTGCCTCTTTCCTAACATTTTCAAGCGCGATGCGCGTCATCCAGTACGACTTCAGAAAGTCCCCACCGGGTGGGTACTCGTGGATTAACACAGGCGCTTGGCCTATCTGTAGATTTATTGGGTAAATAGTGAACGGCATAATTGCGAGGATGTATTTGGTGCCGAACCCCCTGCTGAATATATTGGCGCCTATCTGCGGAGGCGCCATCATTCCGAGGCCTATCTTCCCAATCTGCGTGGCGTTTATAGTGGAGTTGTCCGCGAGGCTAGTCTTGTTCCCCACTACAGATATCCAGTAGCCGTAGTCCCACCACGAGGCCACAGGCTCGTAGGGCGGCAACCTCGTCTTTAGCCACATCAACGTGTCTAGGAAGTCGTCGCTGGGGTAGCCCACCGCAGAGGTCACGATCTGGGTGGGTTGCGCCGCTACGCTGGCGCCCGACACCAACATCATCACCATAGACACGACGGCGCCGAGGAGCATCAGTGGCCCCAGCCTCCTGCTATCAAACAGCCTGACGACGCCAAGCGCCGCTGAGACGGCCGCCGCCGGCGCCAGCAGGACTAGCAGACGCACCATCGTGGCGGCGGCGTAGCCGCCCGTCACTAAGTAAGTTAACGCCAGAAGACCACCAGGGGTGAAGAGGAAGGGTACTGACACTATAATGAAGGGCAGTATTGGGCCGTATCTCAAAAGTATTTGGTAGAACTGGGTTGTGCTGTGCTCCGCGACGCTGGCCACAATTGCCGATCTGCCGAAGGGCAGGAGGGTTGCTAGGAACTTGCCTCCAATCATGCCGGTGGCTATTGCTATGGCGAAGACGCCGATGCCGAGGAGCGCGAGGGCTAGGATAGCCCATATGTATCTCCTAAGGAGCTCGGTTGTGCGGGATATACCGAGTTTTGTATCTAGGGCCCAGACAGCCGCCGCGGCGAGCAGGCCGAACGTGGGTAGTATGTTGAAGGCGCTGGTGAGGCTACCCACGCCGTATCGGGGAATTGTCGCAACAAAGATGGCGTAGACCACATAGAACAGTAGATAGGACAGGAAGAGGTTTCTCGTGCTGAAGGGCAAAGACGGCGCCTGGGGCTGTGGTTGCTGCCTCTTTCGCCCCCTAGGCGCCTCCTCTCTCCTTGTGAAGGCTAGTTTGAGGAAGTAGTATGTCGGCAGAACCAGGGCGTAAAGGCCCACCAGGTTCCAGATGTAGAAATGGGCTCCCCAGGTCCACGCGATGTACCCCAGCGCAACTCCGGCCAGGGCGCCCATCCACGGCCTTTTCAAGCCGTCGATTAGGAAGGCGAGGCCCAGGGGTATGAGGAAGAGGCTTATGGGCTCGTCGTCGAACCACGCGGCGAACCCCCTCTCGATGTAGGCCGGCATGAAGGCCACAAGGAGAGCCGTCACCAGCCCCACTCTGACGCCGCCGTTGGGGACGCCCAGCTCGCTCCCCACCCTGTACCCGAGGTAGAAGGCGGAGAAGACAGCCAGCGCGTTCATGATAGCGGGGGCGGCGATAACCGCGTGCCACAGATCGACGCCGAAGGGCCTCAGGATCGAGTAGACGAAGAGGCCGTAGAAGGAGGTGCCGGGGAGGAGGACCTTCCCCCAGTCAATGCCGTAGGGGTACCAGAACTGGGTAAAGTGGGCCCCGGACCACCACCACCCCACCCCGTGTTCAAGAGTGTACCTGGCCAGGTAGTAGCGCACATACGGGTCAAACTCGTCCAGCCACCACCCCCAGAGAAACACCCTGTATATCCTCACGTAGAGAGCCATCGCAAACGCCGCAAGCAGAGCCGGTACAACCAGCAGTATCTTCTCCCTCCGATCCATGAGGCGGCAGAGGGGGGCTCTATATATCTTTAACTCACTTACACAGATCTAGGCCCTCCTCCTAGCCCGCAGAAGCCCCACGGCTATTTTTATAGGCCTCCTCTCAAGGGGAGACATGCACTTGGGGCATATGCCTCCCCACATCTTCAACACGGCCTCCACAGTCTTCGGCTCCTCGCCCTTGTAGAGGAGGAAGCCGCAGGAGTCGCACTTCACGACATACACCAACCAAACCCGGCCCCCCGTTATTAAAAGTTTGCGTGTATTACTAGCATATAGATGTCCCTACGCCACACTCTCAGGGCGCCCCACGGGGCTCAGGCCGGAGCCGAGGCGCGCCAAGGGAGTCGCCCGGAGGCGTCTCCGCCGCCCACTCCGCAGTGCTTATTCGAAGCGGCGGTCAACCCCTCTGTCTTCAAGTTGGAGGGACGTCTAACTCAGGCGGGACGTCAGATATCGATAGGGACAGACGCCGAAGGGGGGACGGCATTCCACAAGGAGAGTCAGGGGTGATTGTTGCCGCATAGGGACGCCCTTACCCCGTCGTGGTAGGTGAAGGATAGGGCGTCTATCTCGTCCTCCTCCAGCTCGGGGTACTTGTCCCTTAGCCAACGCCTGGACCAGCTCGCCGAGAGCTCGTCGACGAGCCTCACCTCGCCGCAGCCGAGGAGGGAAGTTGCCTTCTTCACGTCTACATACGGCGAAGAGCCGATGTGGACCTCGACGCCGTCTATCCCCTTCAAGATCTTCTCCACGGCGCCCCAGTCCAGCACCGCGTGCAACAAGGGGGTCCCTC
>NZ_JBMFKV010000205.1:0-3038 GCF_049971835.1 Pyrobaculum sp. | reverse complement strand
GACCTCCTGTATATATATTAGCCGGCGCTAAGATATATACTACCATCAAGTGCACCTAAACTGAAATGCATTTAACGACTAATCAATATTGTTTAGTTTGAATAATTATTTATTTTTATTTACATATTAGCTCGGAATAGATCCTTAAGGGGTTCCTGTTATCTCGACCAAATCATACTTAACAACCAAATATCCAAAGGCCAGATTGAGCCAATTTCTAAACAAGTCTCTTTTTTAAACTCTCAGAGAAAAAACTTCAAAAAACAATATACATGTTTTCAGTTGGTCTTGCATATCATTTATGGCGTATAGGTTTAAAATGGACTTCAGATATTTAGATTAAATATTCTGATAAAAAACAGTTTAGTTATTGAGTTCAGATTCCATGATTTAATTATTACCATATTTAATTATTAAAGATTATTATGATAGCTTAATACAGAAGCTTGTCGTCGAGATACTCCTCGTAGAGATCCGAGAAGGGTGCTTCCAACCACCTTACCGCGTCTGCCCTGGCGTCGAGAAAGCGTCTCGCATACTGCGTCACTCCTCCTTGGAGGAGGTTGTCCTCCAGGTAGACAAGGAATGGGCCGTCCACGCGGCCCTCCGCCAGCGACACCGCGTGGGCCAGGCCAAGTGGCTTCTCCTGCACGAGGTAATATACCGACAATCTGAAGCGAGTTCCGTTCCCCACATACTCCGCAATCTGGTCACGGTTGTGGAGACACACCACAACAAAGACCTCTCTTATACTAGCCTCAGCGATTTGCGAAAACCCATCCAACACTGACTTGTTAGTGAGTGGTACTAGGTGTTTAGTGAACGAAAGCGACGTCGGCCTTAGGCGTGTTGCGTAACCGCTGGCAAGAGCTATCGCGTACATGTCTTAATTGCATTTTGTTATACTTTTCACTTTAACGTCTCTGCCTTCTCGTATATTCTGTCTGTGTTCCAGTATTGCCAGTTGCCCCAGCGGCCGAACGTGGCTATCCCTATATTCGTTAGGTATTGTTCAATCGTCGCGACGTCCCTGCCGTGTGTGAGGATGTAGATGGGGTAGCCGTACCTATGGAACCAAGCCTTAACGATCTCTACGGCCCTTTCCTCAACTACGCCGAGATCGGAAAGGCCCCTTAAGACATCGGCCTTAACCCTCTCCAGATCCACCGATGTGTTGGAAGGCACAGTAACCTCCGCTATTAGGGCCGAACGGCCGGATGGGACATCCTCCCCGTAGTTCGAGATCCAGGCATAGCGGTGGAAGACGTAGCGCCTATCCGGCACATACACCCAGTGGTGGGGAGGAGCCGCCTGCCTAAGCCCGACGCCCACCACCACGACCGAGTTGTAGTCCAGCCTAGACGCAGCCTCAAACACCTCAGAGGGAGGCTCTGGCGCAAGCATATGGACAAAGTCCCTCAAGGGGAGCGTATTGACTATCCTATCCGCCTTAAGCCATCCGTTGACGATAAACTCAGATCTAGCCCTTCTCACCTCCATAACCTCCTCCTTAACGAACTTCACGCCGAGAGAAGCCGCCCTCTCGTATGCGGTACGCCACTGTTGGTATATCCCTCCCCTCTTTGGATAGTAGAAAGTGGACTGCTCGGCGTAACCAACCGTGGGGAGCCCCGCCACGGCCTTCACTATATCCTCAAGCGAAGGCAACGGGAGGCGGCCTGGTATATAGACCCAGTCGGCTGACATCTTGTCAAGAGGCCCCTTCCATATCTTCTCATTGTAGGGAATTAAGTAATCCCTAGCAACCTCCTCCCCAAAAGTGCCGAGGATCCACTGGAGGAAATTCGCCGGCCTCTCGCCCCTGTTGTTCATGAGGGCCCTTATGAGGGAGATGCCGTACCTCGCCCTCTTCTCAGGAGGCAGTACGTACATCCCGTTCTCGAAGGGATAAGGCACAAAGAAGCCGTCCAGGAGGACGTAGGCCGACCTACTGCGGGAAACCCACTCACTCCCAATAGAGATTATGCCCTTAACCACCTCACGCCTCCTACTAAAAACCACGTGGCTACCCCCCACGTCGAAAAGATAGGAACCCACCCTAGCCGATGCAAGAAGGCCGCCGTCGAAAGCCCTATCGACACAGACAACATCGGCGGCCGGATAGAGAGATCTCAGACTGATAGAAGAAACAAGACCCGACCACCCACAACCTAGTATAGCGATTCGCGTCACAGCCCAAATCCCACGTCCTTCACGAATAGTTCCGCCTCCTCAACGATATAGCGACGGAAGCTCTCAAACTCCTTTATATGGGCATCATAGTTCTCAACGAAGTTAATTACTCTGTCGACTAGCTCCCTGAGCTAACTTTATTGCAGATATCGTAACAATCTATCTTATACTTATGCGGAACTGGATAGTCCTCATAATAATACAGCCCCCGTGGTTATTCACGAGAGGCACATTCCACATGGCAACAGCCTCACGGGGCGGTCTATCTCTGCCCAGATGCCAACCTATGTCTATGAATACCTTAGTCCTTGACAATATATTCGTCATCTTTTCCTTACCTACATTATACAGCTCGTACACCTTGAATCTGTCTCTCATTAGCTTAGCCAACTTATATCCTACGGTGTTTGACTTCCGCTTATTCCATGCTATCACGTTTTCCTTCTTAGCTAGTAAATTAACATCCAGAGTAGATTTAACGAACTCTTCTTCCAAAGGCTAATGTAATAATATAATATCCCTCCAGGAAACTCCATATCTTCTTAGAAATTCCACAACATATTTTGACTAGGCCAAATAGAGATCAACGTTACCAGGTAATTTAACTAATCTATTGGGTAGAGGAACATAATAGATCGGCGTCCTAAAATCGATCCATGAATGTTCGCCTCCAAGAGCTAATATACTTACCTTATACCCTTTATCAAGTAGACCATCAGCTACCTTAAATATAGCTCTGACACCGCCAGCAATACCTGTGTCCCACGCAACAAAAATAATTCTCAAGAAACCTCACACTCCAAATTAATTTGCTAGATTTATATGTATATAAATAATATCTGCTT
>NZ_JBMFKV010000204.1:0-3110 GCF_049971835.1 Pyrobaculum sp. | reverse complement strand
GGCTACCCCCACGGCCTCTCCGGGGAGCTCAGGGAGGCGGTGTACACCGTGGTCTCTGTGGCGCCTAGGTTCAACAGAGCGGCTGTGGGGGTGGCCGAGGTGGTTAAAAGCGGCAACTTTATGCAAGAGGCGTGCCGCACCCAAGCCGCTGTGAAGTTCGGCAGAGATCTACGTCTAGAAGCCGAGGCCCCGGCGAACCACCACGTCTTCATGCCGGGGGACGTGGCTGAGGAGGCGGAGGCCGTGTTCAAACTCCTCTCAATCCCCACCACCCGCTACTAGTTTAAAAATAGCCGCCCTTCTCCAGCCATGGAGCTGTACGTCAATTTTGAACTGCCCCGGGAGGCGGAGGAGGAGCTGGGTAGGTATTTCAAAATTGTGAGGGGTGGCGATTTGAGCAACGTCGAGGTGGCGCTTGTCAGCAGGATAACCGCCGAGGAGCTGGCCAAGATGCCGAGGCTGAGGTTTATACAGGTGGTGACAGCTGGGCTTGACCACCTCCCGTGGGAGAGCATCCCGCCGCACGTCGTCGTTGCGGGAAACGCGGGGTCTAACGCAGACGCGGTGGCCGAATTCGCCATGGCTCTGCTCCTCGCTCCTTATAAACGCGTGGTGCAGTACAGCGAGAAGATGAGGCGTGGGGACTACAGACGGGACTTGCCTGTACCCCTCATCCACGGCAGGAAGGTCGCCGTGCTGGGCCTTGGGGAGATCGGCACAAGAGTGGCTAAGATCCTCGCCGCCATGGGGGCGGAGGTGTGGGGCTTCTCCAGAACGCCGAAGGAGGGGCCGTGGCGCTTTACCAACAGCCTAGAGGAGGCGCTCCGCGGCGCGAAGGCCGCGGTGTGCGCCCTCCCCCTGAACAAATACACGAGGGGGATGGTGAAGTACGAACACCTCGCCCTCATGGCGGAGGACGCCGTATTTGTAAACGTCGGACGCGCCGAGGTGGTGGACCGCGAGGGGGTTCTGCGCATACTGAAGGAACGCCCCAGCTTCATATTTGCAAGCGACGTCTGGTGGGGGAGGAACGACTTCGCCAAAGACGCCGAGTTCTACGTCTTGTCCAACGTCTACGCGACGCCGTGGGTCGCCGGTGGCTACGGCAACGAGGAGGTGTGGATGCAGATGGTGAGAGAGGCCGTTAGGAACCTCGTCACCTACGCCAGAGGCGGCAGGCCTAGAAACATCGCCAGGAGAGAAGACTATATATAGGTAGGCGCATTTGGAGATATGAGCAAGGAGGTGATCTACTTCATGCTACACACAGAGGTGCTGAGGCTCCTCGAGGAGATGGGGCAGAGGAGACTCGCCCTAGAGGTGGAGAGAGCCGGCATTAGCCACGACATATACGACTTCCTCGACAGAGCCTTCTCCATGTACTACGCGGAGTACGGCGGGGTAAACTGCCGGTGGCTTAGAGACGCCATACGGCAGGACTGGGAGAGGGTGACGAGAGTTGTCTTGCCACAGCTCTTGAGGCAGTACGCCGCTGGCGTGGCGCCGCGGACAACAGCCAGCGGAGAGGCCGCCGGCGAACGTGTGTTAAGGATTCGCTCCGCGTCTTCGTAACTCCTCTACTATTTTCACAGCCAGCTTAGCCACCTCTCTGTATTCCCTATCCCTTACAATTCTCTTCACCACAGCGGCGTCCACGGCGCCGTATTGGTGTACCACAATATTTCTAAACCTCACCACGGCTCTATATCTCTTAAACTCGTCCTCGTCTATAACACCCGCGGCCCTCAGCTTCGCGCCGGCGTCGATATAGCCCTCCACCTCCATGCCAAGCGCCGCCGCCGCCTTGACGGCTAAGTCTATAAGTGCCTGGGCCTGCGCCTGGAGCATATAGACAGCTGAGAAGAATTTATACACATCGTCGAGATCCTCAACTTTCACGTTGTCGAGTAGCGACGTGTAGTACAGAAGGAGCTTAATATCCTCTCTACTGCGCCCATTTCCTCATCACGGCCTTTATCTGCGTCTCTAAAAGCTCAAGCTTCTCCGAGTCGATCATAAAGTCGAAACAGGGATACAGCAACCTAGACCTAATTTCTAGAAACTCGTCGAGATTTCTGAAATAGACAACTCTGCCCCGACCCAACACGTCTATTATAAGCGAGCACGGGAGGCTCTCGTAGCCGTTTAGAACCACCAGATCCACCTCCTCCTCCTTAACCCCGAGAAATCTAGCCAAGGCGTACAACAGGTCCACGTCCCTATCCACATCCTCAAGCCAGACCCCGACATCCCAATCACTCTTCACCGCCCTCCCCCACACCCTCGAGCCGAACAGCACAGAGAAAACTACAGAGAAATCCCTCCATGGGAAGAGGCGCAATTTTTCAACACTCACTGAGAAATTAGAGCTGGTTATTAAGTATTGAAATGCTTTTATAGAGACTCTAGCTACGTGGCGTGGAGCCCGACGTGTCCACCGCCATGTTGCGCCGGGTGGAGGAGCTACAGCGCCTCGCGGACAGCATAGCGGAGCACCACCCCTACTGGCCTGCGTTGCACTTCACGCTTCAGTTGCTCAGGAGGCTTGTGGAGAAGTGGCACGAGGACTTCAGCGGGGAGGAGTACGAAGAGCTGACTTGGCTGGCGGAGAAGGTGCTGGACAGCGTCAAGAAGATTCAGCCCCGACAGGAATGACATCACCAATCAGGGGCGGCACCTTCTCCACCCTCCTCTTTCTCGCCAGCGTTCTGTAGCTCATTTTCCGATGCGCTCATTTTCACACGTGGGATTGCCATCCACCGCTGTTGTCTCCGCTCAGCCAGGCGGTGGTCTGTCCGCATATGTCTCCGGAGTTGCGTCGCTGACAGATGCCTTTGCCAGACGCGTGGAGGCAACTGGCGGGGCGTCCATGAGTTTTACGCATCTCGTCGCGGCCGCGGGCTCCTCCACAGGCTTGTCCCTGCGCCTCGCTCTCGGGAAGAGGGGCGGTCTCCTCGGCTCCGCGGAAGGCCTTCTCTTGTTGAACGGAGGCTTGAAAACCTCGTAGAGCCATGATTCCCACATCTCGGCGAGACGCCTCTTGTAGGTGTAGGCCAGGATGATGAAGACGTCGGCCCTAAGCCCCCTCTTCGCCGCAGAGGAGTGGCCCC
>NZ_JBMFKV010000203.1:0-3113 GCF_049971835.1 Pyrobaculum sp. | reverse complement strand
GTGCCGATCGCCAGATAGCCGTCGGCGACCTCTATAGCCGATATGTATGTGTAGGCCGGCCCATCCTCAGGCCAAGCCCACTCAACAGCCCAGCTATCCGTCTTTACGGCGAGGATCCTCACCGTGAAGATGCTGGTAAACCTAGAAACGATGTACTTAGTGACGTTTAGACGATCCCTAAGCTCCGGGTAGAACTTTACTAGGTCGTAAACAACCCTTGTAGATGCATGTCTCTGCGTCGCCGGGTCGACAACTGCCTCTATGGCCAAGATATAGATACGGCCCCCGTAAAACACAATACCTTTGGGGTGCACGCCAAGCCACGGCTGTTTTGTTATTGTGGCCTCTGTCGCGTTTGATGGGCCTAAGAGGTACTGAGCCAGTTTAATAATAGCCACCTCCCTCCAGCTAGAGGTGTTGTATATCACAACCTCCCCCTCCCGCGAAGAAATCCCCACGGCCAAGTACCTCCCGTCAGGCGAGAAGGCCATAGACCAGTAGGGCACCCTCCCGACCCCGTATTCGAATTTCTTGATTACAGTGCCGTTGGGGGAGAATATATAGATCTCCCCCGCTTGTGTAGCCACCACTATATACCTCCCGTCGGGGGATACCATAACCATCCCCCTCACGTATCCCCACCACCAGTCCCACGCCCTGAAGTAGAAACCTCCCTCTATCAGCTTATCCCTGTCAATTAGAGGCGGAGACGCCCAGACAAGCCTCAACCCGGGCTCTCTAGGCGTGGCTTTGGGAGTTTCTGTCTTGTTTACAGAAGGGGGCAGAGACGGCGTAGGACTTTCCTTCGGGGGTGTGAAGGCTAGGAAGTAAACCGCCAATATCCCCACGAGGAAAAGAGCGGAGGCTATACCTACTACAACCGCCTTCCTCATACATGTTTCGGAATTTTGTACTTTTTAAGTATTACATACGCCGTGTAGACGAATCTCGGCGAAGTTTACTTACTAAATGAGTAGCTCTGTGGCGTAATTAATAGCCACGTCGAGGTTAGCGAGGGGTTGAAACCCCGTCTTAGTATCCACCACCACAAGCTTCGCTATATTTGAAGGCTCAGCCCCTCACGGTATTTGAAGCACATCTGTGGCATATTTCGCAAGCACCTCGATATAGTTTAACGAGGGTTTAAATAGGCCGGGCTTTGTGTCCACCACTACAAGCTTGGCTAATTTTGAAAGCTCCGCGCTGTAGGCGTTAAGCTCTTCTTTTATGTTACCGCCGAGGGAGACATTGGCCTTCCCGTCTGTTACCACGTATACCCAGTAGTTCCCTTTCAGCCTCTGCCTCAGCCTCTTTAAATACTCAAGGGCGTAGGCCAGCGCCGCCGACATAGGCGTCGCGCCGCCGCTGGGCACTTTTTCTAAAATATCCAGCACCAGCCAGTAGTTGCGGGTGGGTTCCACCACTACGTCTACGCCAGATCCTCTGAAAGTAATTAAGCCGACGTAACTCCTCTTCACGTAAGACTCCTCTGCGATTTTCTTTACAAGACCTTTAGCCGCCTCTATCCTCTTCATGAAATTCATGCTACCACTCGCGTCTAAGATGACAAGCGAAATTCTAGGAGCTCTGGCCCTCCTAACTCTCACAGCTAAATCGCCGGGCTCCACCTTCAGGGGGAGGCCGCCCCCCCTAAGAGCCGCCGTGACGAGAGAGCCCGCTATGTCTATATCTCTCGGCTCCCTCCCCTCGGCGGGGAGATACATGTAAGGCACCCCTAAGGGATGCCCCACCACCCTCTTAACAGAAGCTCTTGAGGAGAGGCCTCTTGCCTCCCCCGCAACTTCCTTCTTAAAAGCGATGGGCACGTCCACATCAGCCGCCTCTCTTGTCTCGGCGCCGCCTCCGCCGGGCCTATCCCCGCCGCTTTGCGGCTCTCTACTGCCGCCGCGCGGCGGCTCTCTTGGCTGTTGCGGCGGAGACTGTTGCTGGCTCTGCCGGCTCTCCTCTTGTTTGTTGCTAGTAGGCGGGGGTACTCTCGGCTTTTCAAACGGCTTCGCCTTCAGTCTGTGGGGAAGCGCCAGCTCCATTGCCTTCTGCAGATCTTCCATAGTGACTTTAGTCCTCCCCTCAAGTGCCGCCAGGGCTTTTGCGGTGCGGGCAGTTATAATCTCGGCCCGGCTAGTCCTTATGCCGAGTTTTACCACGATCTCCGCCAACACCTCCAAAAGGTCGTCTGGCATCTCCTCTTCCGGCAGAAGCTCCATGGCCCTCCTAATTTTCTCCCTAAGCGCTTGTATCTCAGGCTCCCATTTTTTGTAAAAGCCTTCTGGGTCCCTGTTGAACTCCTCCGCTCGTCTCACTATCTCAGCCCTCACCTCGGGATCTTGCGGCGCCTCTACATCCACCACGAGACCGAAGCGGTCAAGCAACTGCGGTCTCAACTCCCCCTCCTCCGGGTTCATGGAGGCCACCAGTATGAAGCGGGCTGGGTGCCTCACGGAGATTCCCTCCCTCTCCACTACGTTCCAGCCGTACGCCGCCGCGTCCAGCAATACGTCCACTATGTAATCGTCGAGCAGATTCACCTCGTCGATGTAGAGGATATTCCGATTCGCCTCCGCCAGAAGCCCCGGCTGCAACGCGCGCACGCCCTCGGTCAACGCTCTCTTTATATCGAGGGTCCCTACCAGCCTATCCACAGTAATAGAGAGTGGGAAATCCACCACCCGCATCCTCCTCACAGCCGTCGGGAGCCTCTCCCCACGTTGATACCTGGCGTAGCAGGAGTCGCACATTAGTTGCGGATCGCGGGGATGGCATTGAAACGGGCAGTCGGCGACCACCTCGATCTCAGGCAAGACGTCTGCCAGAGACCTAACCAACGTCGTCTTTCCGGTCCCCTTATCCCCTCTGAGCAGCACCCCGCCGATTGCGGGGTTGACGGCGGCGGCGAGGAGGGCTAGCTTGGCCTTCTCCATCCCCACGATGGTCTTGACGAGGGTCGTCTTCCCGCAGCCCGACTCGCCCACGATGCCCAGCGTCTGCCCGCGCTTCACCTCTACGCTGACTCCGTCCACGGCCTTGACGATCTGCTTGCGCTCTCCCAGGCGTTTGGACGGCACCTCGTAGTAGGTCCTGGCGTCGCGCACGCG
>NZ_JBMFKV010000202.1:0-3133 GCF_049971835.1 Pyrobaculum sp. | reverse complement strand
CTTGTATACGTGAGGCCCGACGTCGTGGGGCTCTACTACGCCTTTTTCCAAAGCGAGAGGGAGCCCGAGGACTACACAGTCCTGAAGTTCGAGACCCTGGAGGGCACCTACATCTTCGCCGTGCCCTTCCACAGCTTCAACGAGCTTGAGCTCCTCGCCAAGAAGTACGGAAAGCCCTGGTTCGTCCCCCGCCTAACGCCCAGGAGCCTCACGCCCCTGCAGCGTGAGGCCCTGCGCAGATACGCGGCTAGGCCCGACTTCACCTCTGTAGACATCGCAGAGGAGCTCAACCTCCCCAAAACCAAAGCCAAGAACCTGGCCCGGTGGGTTAGGCAAAACGTCAACGTCACCTACTGGGTTGATTTGAAGAGGGCTGGTATCGCGGCTTTGGCTGTCAAGACGGAGGCCCCCCTCGGCGCGTACGCCTCGCACAAGTTTTTCAAATGCTTCGCATACGCCACAGGCTTCTACGCAGTAGCCTTTCCAGATCTCGGCAGGGCCGCGGAATTCGTGCGGAAGCTGAAGGCCGAGGATCCCAAGGCCAAAATCAACGTTGTGGTGGGATACGAGCTAAGGCCACCTACTCTGTAAAATCTATTTTACTTACTGGCGTATTAAGCCGTAAGCTACAACGGTTGTGTACAAAAGAATTAAATATGACATAGTCATACCTGATGTGCAAATCAACTTATCGCTCAAGTATTTTGGACCTGTAGTCTCAGCTGATATCTTAGTGAAGCCTCTGACGATATTTATCGGCCCGAACGCATCTGGTAAGTCATATACGGCGATGGCGTTGTACGCGTTTGTCTCGGGTTTAGTTAAGGCTGGTATCTGGCCGGACGTCATATGCGCCTCATATGTAGCATCGAGACGCAGGTGGGATGCCTGGGTTGAAGAAGAAAGTTACCTGGCCACCCGGGTCCTCGAGAACGAGTTTGCAAGAGTCTTTGGAATGGGGTTGAGTGATTTGACAACTAGGGGTGCGTCCAGCACAGAAATCACCCTTGAAATAAAAAAGGGCCAAGAGATATATAGATATATATATAGTTGGCCTCCGACAAATTTACAAATCGAGGTTCCAAAATGTAGTAAGAGTCCAAGTAGCCTGAGAAAAAGTCTCGTAAATTATTACTGGCTTCTAGGATTTCTACAACCTATGGGATTTCTACAACCAATAGTTTACCTTCCCTCATCTAGAAGTGGCCTTGTGCAGACCTACAGCTTTTATGTAGATCTGGTACTGAGAATGGCAGAGGAGATACCGATAAAAGGTGCCAATCTTCAAGGCCTACCCGGAGTCGTCGGCGACTTTCTGAGGCTACTTATAAAGCCTTTTAAGTCTGAGTCACAGCTGTATACACGCTTCAGAGATAGAGTGGGCATAGATGTGGAGAGAAGGGAGAGGAGTATTGTGGTAAGAGACGCTAGGTATGAGAGCGACGTTAGGTCGGCCCCTTCTGGATACGCCGAGCTCGCCCCCCTGGGGCTACTCCTGAGGTACGGCGTGTTGAAGAGGGGAGTGCTGGCGGTTGTCGAGGAGCCTGAGGCGCATATACATCCGGCTATGCAGGTGAAGGTGGCGGATCTCCTCGCCGACCTAGCCGCGGAGGGGATCTACTTCATCATAACGACACACAGCGACTACATACTCAACAGAATAAGCAACATAATCCGGAGAGCTGAAAGTAAGCTGAAGCAGAGAAAAATCGCCGTCTACGTGTTTAAGAGGGCAAACAGCGGCTTCGTTGCGCAGAGACTTAAGATAGGGCCCGAGGGGATTCCAGACGACGAGTTCGCAAAGGTGTACGAGGAGCTCTACCGCGAGCATATAGACCTCCTCTATGCCTACAGTGAAGGTAGGAAGCTACAGAGTTAAACTCCCCGAGGGGTGGAATTGCGATGTCAACTCTCTGCCGGGTGGCGCGCCGGATAGAGGCCTCAGCCCAGACATAGAGCTACGGTGTGTCAGTAGGTGTGGAGAGCTGTCGTTTGTAATAGAGGTTACCGGAGTTCCCGAGATTAGAGATGTGGATAAGGCCTCCACGTCGGCGGGTGTGCGGATAGTGCACCACGGAGGCGGCGTGGGGGGCGAGGTGTTGAGATATGCCCGTAGAATGGGGGTCCTACTGGTAAACTGTAGCGTAAGCGGCTTGCTCGACCTCGAGGCCGTGTTGCGCCACTACCTCCCCAGCATCTACAACAAATGTATCTAACGTCACTGCGCAGAACGCGGCGCCTCGGCCCCCCGAATTCGCCAGGCACAAGTTTCAGTGTCGGCAAAAACTTTTAAACACCGTAATTCAGCGTAGATGGGGGGCCCGTAGCTCAGCCTGGATAGAGCGGCGGCCTTCTAAGCTCGCCGAAGAGAGCCGTAGGTCGTGGGTTCGAATCCCATCGGGCCCGCCAGTTATATACCTCTCTGGTTGACCTAATCTTGCGATTCACCGCCTTGTGGGTGTCTAGCCCTCGATTAAGTAGTCTAGCTCTTTTCCTTCTAGCGTAATTTTTACATGTCTAACTACCCGTCTAACAAGGCGTTTTGGCTTGAATATCACAGTATAGCTACCGTCGGGGTTCTGTCTGTAGGACTCCACCGCCCACTCCTCCCCGGCGCAGTCAGAGTACATGTAGGCAAAGTCCTCGAAGTAGTCGTAGGTGCCGCAGGTGTAGCACATATTCCCCGAAAACTTAGCCACTAGCCGCTCCGGCCCCCTATCCACCACCTCAACCACAGCCTCAGCCCCGAAGACAGATCTAAACCTCCCCAGCGCCTCCTCGACGCAGTCCACGCACAGAGAGCCAGTCCCCATTTTAAGTATTACCCGCCGCGGCGCCGCCGGCCTCGGCGTCTGTAAAAAGATATTTCACCAATTGGTATATAGGGATTTCCCCCTATCCTCAATGGAGGGTTGGGTAGGTGGAGGCGGGTTCAGACGGGTCGAGTCGCTTACCTACGAGGAGAGGATAATCTTAACTCTCCTGGTGACTAGTAGCAGGGCGAACATCAGCCAGATCGCCAGGAGGCTTGGGATCTCGCGTCAGCTTGTCTGGTACACCTTGAGGAGGCTGAGGGAGGCTGGGGTCGTAGGCGAGCCCATGCTCTACGCGAGGCCAGACGTCGTGGGGCTCT
>NZ_JBMFKV010000201.1:0-3141 GCF_049971835.1 Pyrobaculum sp. | reverse complement strand
ACCCCCTCTCCAGCTCTAGGAAGTCGAGGAGCTGGTTAGCGTCCAGCAGAAGCGGCACAGCCACAGAGCGCCTAACCACCATGTCCAAATTGAGCACAGTTAAAAGCTTTACCACGCCCCAAAGGGCGAGGTTTGTGGCCGACGCAATCACCCTCATATCTCCACGTCGTGGGCGATCATAGCGAGACTCTGCGCGCCACTAGCGCCAGGGCCAGGCGCACGGCCTCAGACCTGTCTCTGAATATGCCCTTCTGCACTAGCTGGTCGATCATCGCCTTAGTCTCCTGGTGTACGTAGATGTTGACCTGGGTCGCGCCCCCGTAGTCGCCGTCTTTCAGCAGGGCGTAGAGCCTGGCGACGACTGCGTGGACTGCGTCTGGGAGCCTCTGTCCGCTACCCGCCGCGGCCTTCTCGGCCTCGGCCACGAGTCTAGCTGGCACGCGTACTGTCAGCCTCGTGGCCCTCTTGGCGCCGCACTGTAGCCTGTCGAGCGCCTTCTCCACGTCTACCACGTACCGCCACCGCCCGAACCCGTCTCGCGATACTGCCACCGCGTCGCCAAGCAACTTTACAAACGCGTGTGCCAGTACAACTGTTCTGTTATTCCTGACGGGCCTCCCCGTTATATCCCTCACAAGCCTGCTAGGCTTTATCGACTGTACAGTTCTACTCCTCACCGTAGCTAGCTTGGTACACAACTCGTTGATGAACTTGTCGGGCGGTACGCCAATCCTCTTCAGCGCGTGAAATATGGCCCGTTCGCCGATTTGGGGCGAGCAGAACAGCACGAGCTTGCCAAAGTCGTGCACCGCCACGGGCATTCTCTTGAGCGTGTAGAAGGCCGTAGAGTATGAGATGTTAAGCTCCCTCGCGACTTCTTTAACAGTTACACACCCGCGCTGCTCGACTAGCCTGGCTATCAGCTCCCTGTTCGACACAGGTACGCCCCCTCCAGAAGCTGAGTCCCCGCCTTGAGGGGCGGGGCCTGTAGCTACTTGTGCCACACTGTCTAGACTGTGGCTAGTTAAAACAGTTACACTAGAAGAGTCCATGGCTCAGAGTTGCGAGAGCAACGATTTGTCTATGGTGACTATGTTCTCCACGTTTCTGGGGGCGGGGCACAGCACCTCGCCCCTGTGCTCGACGCACACGAGCCCCATTACGGTGTACTTCACGTAGTCTGCGGGTGGGATGTAGAACTGGAGTAGTAGCGCGCACATCTGTTGCTCCCTTCTGCACGCCTCGCGGAGCCACTTGAACAGCCTAAACTTTTCGAGCTCGGCGCCCTCTAGCTTGACGTAGTCGGCCCCTATCGCGTCTAGGAACTTGGTCAGCTCTTTTTCGACGGCGGAGGCCTCCACGATCCCCCTCTCCTTTGAAGACTGGTAACAGAGGTAGCCAAAGTCCGAGAACTTGATACACAACAGCTCGTCCTTGACCCTGCTCAGGAACATCTGTACGTGCAGTAGCGGGAACACGTAGGAGAGCTCGGAGACCTGCCTCAGCGCCTTTCTGCTACCAGACCTGAGGGCAGACTTGAGCCTGCCCACTACCGTGTCGCACAGGGCCCTTGGCAGGTACCTTGAGCAACCCTCGGCGAACTCTCTGAACCTGCCCGCCACGAGCTCGTCGCCTATCTTCTTCACCTTCTCCCTCGTCTCGTCTACAATCGTTATATACCGCTCGGCGGCTTCCCCGTACTGGTGTGACACTGCTATGTGTACGTCCTCCCTGTGGGGATCGGTGTTGTCCAGCCGCAGGTAGAACACGCCATCACGCGGGCACGTGGTGCACTCGCGCCCTATGGCCACCACAGGCGACTTGGAGAAGCCCAGCATGTATAGCAGGTTCTGCCACTGCCTGTGGAGGTACACGTACGGCATGGCGGGGTGCTCCTTGACGGTAACCCCCTCCAGCTGATCCATAGAGAACACAAAATTGAGAATATTTAAAAGTTCTCTCTACACGAGGAGGCGAAGCTGTGTTTAGACCTGGCCCTGTCCTGAAGGGCGGGCTGAACTAACTTTTTAAGTAGTGACAACTCTCGTGCCTTATGAGACAGAGTAGGCCCGAATACTCTCTCCTCCCTACTAGCCTCCTCCCCGCCCTGGAGAGCGGAGGTTCCTCCAGGGCGGTTGAAGTTTATCCAATATATGTAGTAGAGGGCTGGCAACCTGCTATCTTCCTAGAGTGGGAAGACAGGCGGTTTGGCATAGGCTCAGGCTTGCATGTTAACAGAGAGTGCTATGCTAGCACTGCAAAAGATACGCTAGTTTCCGTAATGGAATATCCCATACTAACCGAGTCTAAAACACACATCTATATCTCTACTACTGTAGAAAAGTGGAGGGATGTTTTTAGCTCCAGAGTAGCGCTCGTCTTTGTCTACTAGCCCCAATACCAGCCTCGATCCTGCTCCTTATAGAACGCGGTCTATTTCACAAGCGCCCTCTGGCATATGGGTAGAAGGGGTACGTTATATACCTCTTTCTGCTTTCCGTTCTGTGAGGGCTATGAAGCTTGGCATAGAGGGTAGCCTTATGCTAATAGAAGCGAGTGACAAGATCAAGTCCATTCTCAAACGCGACATCGAGCGCGCCGAGAGCGTCGCACGCGTCTTCAGCGCTAGGGAGCTTCCGCCACGCTCCTCCACCATAATATATGAGCAGTACAAGCTTTGGGTAGAGCACAAAGAAGTCATACCTGGAGATGGGAGCAAGACAGTTACGGTAGCGGGTATTTCTACTGCAGTATGCGAAGTACGCGGAGACAAGAAGACCTCGTCCTCGGTACGCCTCCTGCCAAAGACATACGACGGTAACCCCGATATCGAGGTGTGGCACAGGGGGGACGTCTTGAAAGAGACTTCACATCTATACACAACTACGGGCGGGGTCTTGGTCCTCTAGCCAACAGCGGGCTGTCCTGCGCGCCCGCCAAGACAGTAGAAGGCCCCCACGAAGTGCGCCACCCCGCGGGCTGACGTCGGGCTACCGCCGTGTCCGTGCCTAGGACGTGTTTAATACTACAGCCCCCCTAGAGCTAGGAAAACGACCAGATCCTGGCCGACACGGGCGCGCCACCTGCGCGCGGCTCTAGGTAGATATAGACGGGGGCCGGTAGCGCCGGTGGGAGCCTGAA
>NZ_JBMFKV010000200.1:0-3142 GCF_049971835.1 Pyrobaculum sp. | reverse complement strand
GTAGCATATGCCTCGGGAAGGGTGGCGTGGGGGCCTGTGGAGGAGGCGTATAGGCAGATTTACGGGTGAATTTTTTAAATTGGGTGTGCTTGATGCGCCGTGTGTGTGACTGTTGTGTTGCCAACTTTTAACGAGGCGGAGGGGTTGCCTAGGGTGGTGGAGGAGCTTAGGGCGGCGGGGTTTGACAAAATTTTGGTGGTGGATGGGGGATCTACCGACGGGACTGTGGAGGTGGCTAAGTCTCTTGGGGTGGTGGTGGTTAGGCAGGTGGGGAGGGGGAAGGGGATGGCGTTGCGCACGGCGCTTATGTATGTTGACACGCCGTACGTGGCGGTGCTGGACGCGGACTACACGTACCCCCCGTCTGAGCTGAAGAGGCTTCTCGCGCTTTTGAGGTACTACGACTTGGTGCTGGGGGCGAGGCGGGGGGAGATGCCTTTGGTGTACCGCGTGGGGAACCGGGTTATTGGGTGGTTCTTTAACATGCTCTTCGGGGCCGACCTCTCGGATCCCCTTACCGGCATGTACGTGGCGCGGACTGAGTTTCTGCGTCGGCTGTATCTCGAAGCTCGGGGTTTCGACGTGGAGGTGGATATCTTGGCCAAGGCGCTGGCAGAGGGCGGGCGAGTGGCTGAGGTGCCCGTCTCGTACAGGGGGCGGTTGGGTAAGAAGAAGCTGAGGCCGTGGCACGGCTTCCACATCGTGGGGAGGATCTTCTCCCTTGCGTATAGGCTCAACCCGGCGCTTGCCCTGTTTCTGTTTGGAGTCCTCCTCCTTGTGCCGGGGGTGGCGCTGGGGGCTTGGGTGGCTTATAGGCTGTTCTACGCAGGTGTTCCGCACTACATACTTGGGATGGGGGCGTTTATGCTCCTCCTCCTCGGCGGGCTGTCCCTCGCCATGCTCCCCCTCGCGGCTTCTCTAGTTAGGCTCCAGGCGTCGGTGTTTAGGGCGTCTAGGCAGTTGGAGCCGCCGGGGGACGGGTGCCTCCCGCCGCTTGAGCCGGAGGCCCCAGCCGCGGCGCAACAGCCAGCGGCGGGGCCGGGGGAGCCGGAGACCGTATTTGCCCAGGTTGGGAGGGGGTTTGTGGTTGCTTTTATGGCGTTGCTGGGGGCCGCGGCTTATTTCCTGGGGGTGGGAGATATTTCTACTGCAAATAGGCTGGCGGAGTGGGCATACTACGCGCTGGCTGGAGGCGTCCTCTCAATGCTCATAGATCTAGCGCTGGCGGAGAGAAAGACCGATCTCAGGAGGCAGTCGGCGTCGACATGAGGTTTCTATTCGTCTCGCCGCGCTACCCCCCCTACATAGGCGGCGTAGAGTACGTCGTGAAGGCGCTGGCGGAGCGCCTAGCCGCGATGGGACATGACGTCACGGTGCTAGCCGGGGAGCCCGACGCCGAGGCCCCCCGCGAGGAGATCCGAAACGGGGTGAGGGTGGTTAGGTGGCCTACCCTCAGCCCAGGCGGGGCGTACCACATGCCCAGGAAGCGCACCGCCCTCGAGATGTGGCTAGCCGCGCAGAAGCCCGATGTCGTGCACATCCACGGGGTACACGCCGTGTTTACAGTTCACGTAGGGGCGCGCCTGGCGGGGCGCGGGAAAATTGTGCTCTCCCCCCATTACCACGGCGGGGGCCACACATGGTTTAGAGAGCTATTGTGGCGCCTCTACTGGCGCAGAGCCGTGGAGAAGGTCTTTGCAAAAAGCTCCGCCATACACGTAGTCAGCCACGTAGAGGCGGAGAGCTTGGCTAAACACTTCCCAGCCGCAAAAGCCAAGATAAGGATCATCCCCAACGGAGTAGACGAAGACACGTTCAGCTACAGATGGGCGGGGGCCCACAGCGACTACGCTATGTACAGCGGGAGGCTTGAGAAATACAAAAAGCTAGACGAGGCGGCGGCGCTGGTCAGAAAACTCGGCTTGAGGTTTGTAGTAGTGGGGGAGGGCCCCGCAAAGAGACGCCTCGAGAGACACCCATGGGTAGAGGTGAAGCCCTTCCTCACAAGGCGAGACTACCTAACCCTCCTAGCCGGGGCGAGATACGCCATCAACCTAAGCGCCAGGGAGACCTTCAGCGTCTTCGTCGCGGAGGCCCTAACGGTGGGCGTGCCCTCCATCGTCAGCGAGGTGGTGGCCAAGGCCCTTGAGGCCGAAATAGATGGCAGGATGGGCGACGCCGTCGTGGCCACCAAAGCCGCCGTGAGGCCGTGGAGCGAGCTGATGCCACAGTACCTAAAGCTGTATGGCTAGCGGCAAAGTCTTGGTAGTCGCCGAGCGCTACTACCCCGAAGGCGGCGGCGGCGAGCTGGCCACCCACCTAATAATTGGGCTACTAAGCAAGAGATTTGAAATAACCGTCATCACCGGGACAGCCCAGCCCGAGCGGCAACCAGGCGTACGCTACATATACGAGCCCCACCTCGCCCACAAGGCAAAACCCGCCCTCTGGCTAGCCCTCTCCAAACTAGCACGACAGAGGAGGTTCACAGAGTTGCTCAGACAGAGCGACATCCTCTACATCCCCCGCTACTCCTACCCCGTAATCCCAGAGGCAAAGAGGCTGGGGAGGCGCGTCGTGGTGCACCTCCACGGATACGCCCCCCTCTCATACACCTCCGTCGTGCTAGCCCCCTACGAAAAACACAGACGGAGAACGCCGCTGGACGACATATCAATCGAATGCAACAAAACCCCCTGGCACTGCGCCGCCGCCCTCGCCCTGTGGTGGCTCCCCCGACTAGCAAGACGCTGGCTTAGACAATCCGACGTCGTCATATGCACCTCCAGGCGCCACGCCGAAATCATCAAAAACGGCGCCCCCGAGCTCGCAGACAAGATAACAATCGCACACAACCCCCCACCACCCCTAAACCCAGATGGGAGACAGGCCGCGGAGATCCCCACCTTCCTCTACCTAGGAGGCGGAGATCCCATAAAAGGCTTCAAAACCATACTCGAGACGGCGAAGAGGCTAGGCAACGGAGGAAAAAAGGCGAGGCTCTACCTCACAAACCACTACAGCCACAGCAACATAAAAAAGCTAAGAGATCTAGAGAGGAGATACAAAACCCTCGAAATAAAAACCCTCGGCTACATACCACGCCACGAAATAGCCCAACTCTACAAAAAAGCCTGGGCCC
>NZ_JBMFKV010000199.1:0-3147 GCF_049971835.1 Pyrobaculum sp. | reverse complement strand
GGCACCCCCACACGGGAGATCTACACAAAGGTAGATGCCAGCCAGAGCCCGCCAGAGGTGGAGGTTGAGGTACAAGCACCGCTACAGTAAGGTTTAAAGCCAATCTCTCACTCAGCTCCCATCCTCTACATTCCACCTGACTTGAGATCGTGCAAACTTTCTGATTCAGAAAAAACATACGGCATTGTGTTAGGAGGAGTGTCTGACGCGCCTCCTGGCACCGTCAGACGCGTAATTTAGAACTGCCCACACGCCGCGGCGGCTGAAGGCGAAGTACAACCGAGGCCAGTCAAATCTAAAAATTGGAAGTGGCAGAGGCGGGGGATAGGTGGCTAGACACCATGCGTTAATTCATAAATAGGGGATGCGTTTTCTATGGTCATGGACAGATAGTTGCCCCCGCCCCGCGCCGGGTCGCGTGGGGTGGCCCTTTAAAACGGGCCTAAGGCGGGGAAGCCCCCATCGGGGGCGAAGCCGCCAAGGGGGCTTGCGATCCTCCGGGCGCGGCCCGCCCCGGGAGCCGCTGGCGACCCGTGACCCCGTGCCCCCCGGGATGCCCGGAGAGAAGAAAGGGGACATGTATCACAGCGGATATGCTCATCCTTTTCGCCACCTTGCAACTAAGGAGGGCTTTAGGATCTGGCGTATCCATCTACACGATCTTTGGTAACAACTACGGCGACAGGTTTAATGCGGATGCACCTCAGAGAGGCGGAGAGTCGTCGTGTGTATCTGTAATGACGCCGATGAGCATATGTAGGTAAATTGACACTTTTAGAAAGTATTTATGAAAATTTATATTCATAAAAAATCGAGAAAAAAAGGAAAAGGCCGATTTCTAAACTCTAGAGCGGGAATATTTATCTCTTGTTACATAATATATTTCTCTCTCCTCATGTACTCGATGCGACTTCTCCATAATATATTGTTTTTAAAAGTTTAATTAACCAATCCCTTGTTAATAAAATTTAAGATGTAGAGCGTAACGGAGGGTTATGTCTGAAAAGTTGAGAAGAAGAATAAGCTGGCTATAATAGCTTGGTCTGGCACCGCCGATAAGCTTTATCCAGTTGCCATACTAGCAAGCGCGGCGGCGGCTACGGGCTGGGAGGTGGAGGTGTTCTTCACCTTCTGGGGTCTCAACGCCATTAGGAAGGAGCTCCTCAACACGCCGCCTAAAATATCCGCAGACTTTTCGGAATACGCCCCGGCAGTTATGGAGGCAATTAAGAAAATGAACTACCTGCCGTGGCACGAGTTGTTGAGGCAGGCTAAGGCTATGGGGAATGTGAAGGTGTATGCTTGCTCCACCACAATGGAGATGTTTAGCATAAAGGACAAGTCCGCACTCGCCGACTTTGTCGACGACGTAGTCGGCGTAGCTACCTTCCTAGAGAGGGCAAAGGACGCCGCTGTGACGCTGTTCATCTAACCCTCCTTTTCCTGTATTCCAAGCCCCATAGTTAATAACTCTTATTTAGAACAATCTGCGGAGCCTCCGTGGAGGTTGTAAAGGGAAGAGCATAAAAATAAGCGGCTCCCACTGCCTGGGACCTGTAGAGTTGAGGAGGGCTATCGCCGACGTGCCGGTGGGGGCTACCTTGAGGTTATTACAAATGACCCTTGTGCGAAGGAGGACATACCTGTGTGGTGTAAATTCACAAAGAACGAGCTGGTTGAGTACGTGGAGCTGGAGGGGGACGGATGAGGTTTCTAATAAAGAGGACGAGGTAATCTGCGCCTTGGTAATCACCCCGGACGAGGCGGCGCTTAAACTACTGGAAATATTTAAGCCGAGTTATATATTTCTAGCTATGGGTGGTCGAAAACTTGCCGAAAAAGCTGTCTCGCTCGGCGAGGTAAGGATATGTACCTACACGCCTTGGGAAGTGCCTCCAGGATTTAAAACCGGGGACCGCTTAGCTTTATAGAGGCGTGCCGTGGAGGCCGGTTCTGATGATATAATGCTTGAGGTGTTTACCAGAGACGCCAAAAGGTGTGTAGAGGATGTGGTGTTTGAAATTGTGTGTACTTGT
The DNA here is from genome assembly GCF_049971835.1 of Pyrobaculum sp. Lineage (NCBI taxonomy): Archaea > Thermoproteati > Thermoproteota > Thermoprotei > Thermoproteales > Thermoproteaceae > Pyrobaculum > Pyrobaculum sp. The sequence continues at coordinate 1,111 of NZ_JBMFKV010000199.1, read as the reverse complement.
AACTTGAAGACGCTGATATACGCCGAGGGCGGCGTGGTCAAGCTACCGCCAGCCCACCAGGGCGATAAGCTGGAGGGCGTTGTGGGTAAGTACTGCGGGGCCTTGTGCCTCGCGGTGAGGGACAGCCACAGGATCTACGTGCTGGTGTTCTACATCCTCAAGCTGGGGCTTGAAAACCTTGCAGAGTTAATTAGGGATCGCTGTGCCTCAATTACCTGAACCTCCTAGTTGTGAGGGGGTGTCCCCCTCCTCCCCAGCGCCAGCTCGGCGGCGAACTTCCTGATTACCTTAACCCCACTCAGCTCCCTGACCAGTCTCTCCGCGAGCAGGTCCGTTGACACCACCACGGCGTCTAGATACACAATTCCCCCACTTCAAACCTCGGCCTAAGCGGATCCCGCCTCAGCGAGTCGACCTCCTTCTCCACGTCGTCAACCACCTCGTAGACGGGCTCCTCCCTCAGCTCGAAGTCGTTTGACTCCTCGGCGAGTCTGAAATACTCCCTCTTGGAGAACTGGGCCATCTCGCTCATGAATGCTCACACGTCAGCGCCGGGATCCCTGCCGTACATCTTTAGATAAGTCAAGAGCCAGAGAGAGTCTATGCGGCGTAGCGCCGCCTTATTGAGTTCAAACTTGGTAAATTCCAGCACGGCCGCCCGCGAGGAGTGGGCGATGTCGCGGGCCTCGACGAGGGTTACGTCCACGCCCTCGCGTTTTAGATAGTAGGCGGCGAAAAGCCCCACCACGCCTCCCCCAATCACCACAATCATGCATAAACACAAGCCGATAGATTTAAAATTAAAGAATAATATAAATATACAAGTAGAAACAAGCCTCAATCTATAAAAATAAAAGACGGTCATATAATCTACAAATGATATTTGATTATTAAAGCACTAATAAATATAATGTTTGTAAAATCTCAATTTCCATAAGTTCAGCCCTACTTAGCTACTCCTATAATAGCCTCTGGCGCTTTGAAGCCTAGCCTTGTGCGCACCTAAGCAAAACGGCTTCTTCTCTGAGTGCCCGCAACGGCAGAGGGCGTACTTAACCTGGCCGCCTACCTCCACTAGAAGATAGCTTGAAAGAGAGCTGGTACAACCACC
>NZ_JBMFKV010000198.1:0-3196 GCF_049971835.1 Pyrobaculum sp. | reverse complement strand
GTATGCTATTTTGCTTTGAGGGTTCTTTCTTTTGGCGTTGCGGTGCTAGGTGTGGCGACGCCTTTGTGTGGGTGTTTGTCGTATGGCTGATGTGGTGTTTTGTTTTATGGCTGTGTTGTGTGACGTGGGCGTCTGTCTTGAGTATCTAGCACCTGCCTGTTTTGTATATCGTGTGGGTTTATTTAGTGGTGTCTGTTTCGTGGGTGTGATGAGGGCGTCGGGACACTATGGATTGGTGATAGCCACCTGGAGGGCTGACGTATTGTAGGGGGCTCTTCTTTGTGTTGTTAGTGGTGCGGGTGGACGTCGGCTTCTCTGGTGATCTCGTATGCTAGGCTTTATTGATGGCTACCTTTATATCATTTGTTTTGTAGAGTGAATTGTTAAATATATGTCGATTTGCTACGTGTTGGTATGTTACCGCTTTCTGTTCAGGTCGTTTTTCTTGTTTTGTTGATTGTGCTTCCGCTTGTGTCTAGGTGGGTGGAGCGTAACCTTGAGTTTTTCTTTCTTGTTCTTGCGCTTACTGGCGCCACTTTAGCCGGTTTTTGGGGGTGGGACTTGCCTTGGGTGGCTTTTGTACATGCGGTGGCTGTGTATCAGCCTGGTGTTGGGTATGTGCCTATTGGCATTACGCAGGTTGTGCTGGGTGCCGGGTTGTTTTTTACTACCTGCGCCGTAGGTTAGCCAGGTGGGGCGCCTATCTGGCTAAACCTGGGTTGCTGGCCGCTTTCATATTTCTCTTTGGTTTACTTAGTAGCGTAATTTCGGCTGTCGTGGCGGCCGCCGTGTTGGCTGAGTTGCTGGGCTTTGCCAAGGCGCCGCATGCTTATAAGGCTAGGGCCGCGGTGTATGGAGCCTTTTCGATAGGTGTAGGCGCGGCATTGTTACCCCTGGGAGAGCCGCTCTCTACCATTGCTGTAGCTAAATTGAGACAGGGCTTCTTTTATCTGGTTGATGTCCTATTTGACGTAGTTCTGGTAACTGTGCTAATTTTCTCGTTGTATTCTTACTTCACTTTGAGGAGCATACGGGTAAGTGACGTGGAAATTGAACCTTATGAGCCAGAGCTGAGAGAAGTATTTCTCAGAACTGCGAGAATTTTCGTCTTCGTACTTGCATTAACAATACTGGGGGAGTTTTTAAACCCCTAGCCCAGGCCGCGGCTGGTTTGGGCAGAGAAGCTTTGTACGTTTTTGGCTTGATGTCCGCTGTAGCAGACAACGCCACGTTGGTGGCCGCGCTGGTAAACGGAGATATTGCAGTTGACGCCTTGAGGAGTTTTGTAGTGTCGATAGTCATATCGGGGGGCTTCACAATACCTGGGAACGCGCCTAACATAGTGCTGGCAAATGTGTTGAAAATAAGCTTTAGAGAGTGGATGAAGCTGGCACTGCCAATAGGCATCGTGATTTTCATAGCCGCTGGCGTATATGTATTATGGCTCGCTCCTTATCCCTTACTTTAGATTTTAGAGTTATTGTATTGCATTTTTTAATTTTGTGACCGTATGATTATTAGAGACTTTATCTCTGGAGATCTGTATAGATCCTGTATTGACTTTCATTAGCCTAGTTTTCCTAACCCTATAGAGATGTTTTACTTCTGCGGCTTTATATTGGCCGAATTTTATAAATTTCTTTGGTGGTGAAGTGCCATCGCTTCAATAAATACAAAGAATTCAACGAGGTCAATATTTAATAATGTCGAATTTATATAGGGCGCATGAGGATCACAACGCTATTAATAATTGGTGTGGTGGTGATTCTAGCCATTATAGCAATAATGATGGCTACTACTGGGCAGAACATAGCTCCACCCACTACACAGCCACGCACCGGGCCCACACAGACAGCACAAACACAGACGTCTCAACCACAGCAGAAGGCGCCTGCTAGCTACAGCGTGATTATAGCCACGGGGGGCACAGGCGGCGTCTATTATTACTACGGCGGCGTGGTTGCGGGAATACTTAAAAACTTCACAAATATCGACGCGACGTCGATACAAACAGCGGCTTCTATAGATAACTTGCTCTTGATAAGGGACAAGTCGGACCCCACAAAGGGGATATACTACTGTGCCACAGTTCTGCCTGACTCGGCCTACCTAGCCTACACGGGCCAGGACAGTAGATTCAAGGACAAGAGAGCGCCGATTGCGATAATGTGGGCTATGTATCCAAACTATCTACATATAGTTACTAGGAGCGACACGGGCATCAAGACGGTGTACGACCTCAAAGGCAAGCGCGTATCTACCGGGGCGCCGGGGAGCGGGACTGAGGTAGAGGCTCTCCTACTGTTACAGGTGTTGGGCATAGACCCGGCGAAGGACTTCTCTAAGTGGGAGAGGCTGGGCGCGGCTGAAAGCGCCAACGCTCTTAAGGACGGCGCTATAGATGCCTACTTCTGGAGCGGGGGCCTCCCGACATCTTCAATAGTGGAGCTTGCGGCCGCGTTGAAGCAACGCGGGGGCATAGTGCTGGTGGAAATACCGGACGATGCGATAAACGCCTTTACCCAAAAATTCCCGGGTCTAGCTGCTAAGGGCGTGATTCCTAAAAACGTTTATGGTACTGGTAAGGATGTGCAGACTTTGACCTTCTGGAATATGTTTGTATGCCACAAGGACATGCCAGATGAATTAGCCTACCAGATAACAAAGACAGTTTTTGAACACCTTGACATACTCCAAAAATCGGTCGCCGCGGCTAAAGACACCACGCTTAAGAACGCTTTGCTCTACTACGGAGGCACCATACCCTATCACCCCGGCGCGCTCCGCTACTACAAGGAGGTTGGGGCTCTAAAGTGATTGAGATATTAGTTTTACTGAATAACACATTAATTTTTTCTTATAAAATATATACAATACAGATTTATTTTGTAAATTCTGTAACATTGTCACCTGTGATTCTCAATTTTGACGTATCGCCAGACGGCTTCGTGCCCTGGATGATGACAGATGAAAAAACTTATGACTACTACACATCTGGGCTGTACCAACTGGGTAGCGTAGCGATTTCTACAAGATTAAATAGAGTATATTTCTGTAGCTCGCTAGAATATGACGTTGCAATTCGTATAGATAGTGGAGTGATTAAGTTTAAACGTATAAAAGACTGCCTAATAGCGGTTATATGGAGAAGTCAAAGCTTCTCCAGTACTATCTCGCAGTTGCCTCTGTTTACCAC
>NZ_JBMFKV010000197.1:0-3201 GCF_049971835.1 Pyrobaculum sp. | reverse complement strand
CTGGCTGGTGCCAACAAGCCAGCTCTAAAAACCGCAGTCTTGATGTACAAAGCCGTGGCGGAGGGAGAGGGGAAGCTGGGACTCAAGAAGAGAAAGAAGAGAGGGGGGTTAGCCGCCGCCCCGGCTGAGAGGTTGAGGAGTCTACAGATCCCGCTCGGCCCTCTACAATCAGCCAGTCTCTATAGTGGAGCAGTCGCTTCTAGAAAACTCCCCCCATATATGAAGTTATGTAACGGCGTGGTTCTCACACGCTGTTGGAACAGTGAGGCTTGGGAGGTTGCTATTGTTGTGGAGGCTACTCCCATCAGCGACACGGCGTATCGAGTTAAAGAAGCTAGTCAGACCGTCGTCAGGTCTTCATTTTTCCGGTGTCTAGTTACTCATCACACTAATCGCTATGCCAAGCCCCACCAGAGCCGCTCCTAATATGTGTTTCGGAGAGATCTCCGACTTGTTAACGACTCTGTCGAGTATCTGGGAGAGTATTGGAGTTAGGGAGGTTGCTATTACGGTGGCGGCTACTCCTATCTGCGACATGGCGTATATAAACGCGGTGGATCCAAGGGCTAGGCCCACCACGCCTGACAAAACCGCGTATAAGATACCCAGCCTCTGAGCCCCGTTGAAATTGGTGAATAGCGAGAAGAGGGGGGCCAACACGGCCGACCTAACTACGGCGATGGTGTAGGGACTTGCCTCTCTAGACGCGACGCCGAGCAACGCGGAGGCAACTCCCCAGCTCAGGGAGGCCGCGGCCCCGTACAAGACGCCGACCCCCCTAGGCCTCCCGCCAAGGGCTATGTATATACCTGCAAACGCCAGCAAGGCGCCCGCCGCGGCCCCAAGCCTCGCGCCCTCTAGGCCCAGCGCCGTTGCGAATAGCTGCGCTGTGAATATGTACGTATAGCTCACAGTCACCGCTGTGGCCACGCCGCTGTGCGTCAACGCCTTGAAGTAGGCGTAGTCCCCCAAGCCGGGGCCTAGAAGCGCCGAGGCCGCCACCAACATCGCCGTCGCGGCGCCTATTTTGAAATCCGCCAGTGGGAGGAGCGCTACTAGAGCCACGGCGTTGCGCACAGCCACCAGGGCTTGTGAAGATACGCCTCTCCTAGACGCGGCGTATGCCAGCGGCGCGTTGATAGAAAAAGCGAGAGTCGCGACAAGCGCGGAGAGTAGCCCAAACATGGCTCCCCAGTAAGGTTTTGATATAAATCTAGACCCCGTCCAGCTTATACCTGGCCAGTAGCTCTCTAAGCGCCGCTCTGATGGCCTCGCTACGGCTGGGGTAGGCTCCGGCTTTCACAAGCTCGTCCAGCGCCTCTAGATACGGCTGGGGTATGTGGAAAGATATGAGGACCATCTTCTCCTTTGCCTTGTCCACGTTTCGTCAGATTACTCAATTTTTAACTATTGCGTAGTAGTACGCCGCCCCAGTCGTGCCTCTCGGCCACCTCACATGGGTTGAACCGCCTCTGGAGGGGCATTTTTTCAAGTCTAAAAACGTCGTCTGCGCCGCCTCCCGCCACGAGATCCGCCAGTCGCCGCGCGAGGGCAGGCCCCACCATGCTTCCGTAGCCGTTGAACCCCCCTATAACGTATAGATTCTCCAGACCTGGGTACTTGCCGTACAGCGGCCCGCCGTGGGGCCCCACCTCGCAGTACCCCGTCTTCACGTAGAGAGGCACAGCCACGCCGAGCCTCTTCGACATTAAGTTTCTCATCCTGTCGGCGTAGTTGGGGGGCGGCCCCTCGCCGTACCTCCCGCAACCGTCCCCCGCAATGTAGAACGGCGGCGCGGCGGGCCTCCCGTACCAGCCGAGCACGTAGTCGCCGATGCTGTAGCGCCTCGCCCTCCAGCTGACGAGGGAAAGCACGGCGTAGCACTCGTAGGGCGCCAGGGGGACCTCCAAGCCGGCGTCCCTCGCTATTAGGCTGTTTCTATACCCGGCGGCGAGAATCACCACATCCCCCTCAATCTTTCTGCCGTTCGCCACCACGTATGCCCTGCCCCCCTCCACTTTAAGTAGCCCGTAGTCCTCCGAGAAGCCCAGCATCTTCCGCAACGTGCGGACCACGCGCCTCACCGGCACTAGGTAGTCGGTGGTGATGACGGCAATTTCGTCGGGGTCAAGCCGCAGCCCCTCCACTCTATCCACCACGTCGTGCGGCACGCGGCTGAGCGGCGACAGGTCAACCCACCTGGGGAGTATGTCGACAGACGTCACCTCCCTGAGATGTGTAAATCGCCTGTAAATCTCCAGGCTCTCCCGGGCGAGCTCCACATCTTCTACATGCGGCATGGAGGTGGTGAGGACGAGCGAGGTCAGGGGGTAGGTCAACTCGCCGCCGACCCCAACTACGTCGAAACCGCGCTCTCTGAGGAAGTAGGCTGTGAAGACCCCCGCTATGCCTCCCCCGAGCACCACCACCTTCACGTTACCGGCGGGTGCGGCCGGGTTTAAAAAAGCATCCCGAGCAACGAGACCAGGAGCTGGGTGGGGACAATCGTCGTCTCCCGGTACTCCATCAACCCCAGCGCTATCAGCTTCGTGAGGTGGGGATCTGTGAGAAAGGCTTGCGGCATGGTCGGCACCAGTATTGAGAGCAACGCATCTTTTTCATATGTAGCCTCTCTGGGGAGCACAGTCTTCAGCTTCTCAATTATGCACTGCTCGTTCACTATGTGGCTGTTTTGGTAGTACTCAAACTCTAGGTAGTTGGAGATGTGGATATTCCACCCCTCGGCCTGGGCCAAGGTCTCGAAGAGGCCGTCTAGGTAGTCGTTGCCAAGCGGCCTAAAGGCCGCCCTCCTGCCAGACGCGGCTATGAACAAAGCCCCGAGGTAGGGGTCTGGGTAAAGGGAGGCGAACTCGTCGCCGTGGGGCACGTCTGCGGAGAAGTAGGCGAAGTGTTTGTAGCCGTTTGGGAGCACTATGTACAGCCAGCAGGGGTCCAGGTGCTCGCCGTACTTCTGCACGCCGGCCTCCACGAGCTTCGCGATGAACATCCCAAGGTCGAAGAGCCCATACAGCCGCGTGGAGATCAGCGAAACGGTGGTGATAAGTTGCGGCGTGAGCACGGGGGGCGGCGGGTACTGAAGAAGCTTAGCTCTGCCAGAGCTCTGCACGTCCATCACCGGTAGGCTGTTAATATCTGTTGCTTTGTCGCTCGCCGCCACAAACGTCGGCGTTGATAAAGGGG
>NZ_JBMFKV010000196.1:0-3203 GCF_049971835.1 Pyrobaculum sp. | reverse complement strand
GGCCTCGAATCTGCGTCTAACAGCCCGCTCCCCCGGCCTCTCTCTGTACTTAGCCCACCCCCTGTGGGCGAGCCTCCTAACCAGCCTGGCGGAGGCCCTCTTGACTGGGGAGCCGGCGGCCCTGCCCAGCCTATACGCCAGCCTCGCCTTGAGAAACAGCCTAATGCCCAGCCAGTAGGTGAGGTCTTGAATTACGTTTATAACTATGTAAAGCAGATAGCGAGAGGCGGAGGGGAAGCCGAACACCACCGCCAACGCCTCAAAGACAAAAACCGGCGTCAGCAACGCCACGTAGATACTCCACCAGAGCCTACCCAGCAACGTGCCGAAGAGCTCAATGGGGTTTAGAACAAGCCCCACGTCCCACATAGACACACCCCACCTGGGGTCGGGCGGCGGCATTGGGGGCGCGTCCGCCGGCTTGTATGGGAGGGAGGTCCAGTTATTCCAGGGAATGGGCCAGCGTGGCGTCAACGAGGCGGGCGGGGGAGGGGGCGGGTGCGCCAGCGTCCACCTCCACCTCTCCGCCAGGGCTGAGATAGACTCCCTCGTGGCTCTGGAATCCCCCAGGGAGTAGCCGAAGAGCCACACCTCCTCCCCCGGGTGCAGGAGGAGCCTCCCCCAGGCGGCTTTGCCGCCCTCGCCGTTGTTATCCCAGGCGAAGCGGGCGCAGAGTATTTTAAACTGCCCGGCTTTATAACTCCTCGGCTCTAGGTCAGGCATTGGGAAGAAGAGCCTCGGGGCAATAGACGCGAAATACCCCAGCTCGCCCCCCGCCGCCTCCGCCATCGGGCTTGAGGTATTCGGCGGAATCAGCCGGGAGAGGGCCTCTACGTATCTACGGCTGTAGTTCCCGCCTGCGAGGACAGATAGGAAGTAGTCCCGGGAGGTTTTAGACATGTTTCCAGCCGCCGTGGGCACGTGGCGCCAATTTGGCTCATCTGCGCCGTAGTAAGCCACGTGGCACTCTTGGTCGTACTCCGCGCCGCGGAGGAGATTCACCACCGCCACCCCGTCGCCGTCGGCAACCGGCGCGTCTCCGTATTCATCTGGAAGCGCGGAGCGGCGGTCGTCCACCTCCACGGCAACCCCCCGCATCCAGACAAAACCGTAGACGTATCTAGCGGCGTGTTGGACGTCCCAAAACCTAATCCTCATATAGGTGCGGTTGTCGTGTACGTAGCAGTAGGCGGCGGGGGGAGGCTCCCCGTCTCCCTCCCAATCGCCGTATTTCACCTCGTGCCAAACCTCCCAGTCTCTATAGGTGTAGGGCATAGCCGCGTCCACCTTCGGGATCTCTGCGCCGCTCCGCACCTCCAAGGGCTCCCAGGGCTTACCTAGGTGTATAGTTGCTATCTGTAGCTGGCGGGTTTCCAGCTTCTTGCGGTACCGAGGCTCCTGCCACTCCTCTCTAGTTGAGGAACACCACTCTACACACGTGCCGTTGACGTAGCGGCAACACCACTCACAAGTCCGCCTCCACTTGTAGAAGTCTACAGAGCCGTCTTTTACAGGTCTGGGGGCGTTGGGCAGAAGAATAGAGAAGTTTGACCACGCCGTGTTTAAAACTGGCCTCCTCCACTCCAGCCTGTCCCAGCCCACGTCGTATTTCAACTGGCCGGGCCTCTCGGCGACGTCTAGCGCGCGGCAGTCCCCAGCGGCGTTGCCGACGCCGCACGCCTCGACATCCGGCTTAACAACCCAGCCCCAGACCCCGACGGCGCCTCTCCTCTCCCCCCTTTCTAACTCCCCGCCGTATGTCACCGTGGCGTTGACCCCGGCGTGTAGCAACCGCCAGTGGCTGGGCTTAGAGGTGTCTACAACGTAGAGGGGGTAAAGCGCCGACAACAGTCGGCACTCCTCAGCCCTAGCCCTCCTAAGCCACCTCTCGCCGCTCTCTCCAGAGGGCATCGTGCCGTTGGGCAGGTGGGTCTCCGGGTAGTTGAGGCAGAGGGAGGCGTTTGTAATAGAGGCTGGGTAGTCCAGCCAGACATAGACGGCGTATGGGGAGCCAGCCCCCAGCCCTGTGAAGTTCTTCCTCCCCACGTAGAGCACGGCAGGCGCCCCCGGCCCCGCCGCCGCCCAGTCACTACCGTTAACCGCCAGTATCTCCACGCCTCTGAGGAGGTCAAATCTGGGAACCCCCCTAGAGAGGTTTAGAGAGGTCCAGGTTTTGTTAAGCTCCTCCACGAGCCAGCGGCTTGAGAAGTAGTTGTGGTAGCGGAGGAGGGCGACCCCCTCCCCCCGCGTTGCGAGATACGAGAGAGAGCCCGTGGAGCCGGGGGCCGACTTAGCCCATTCTGCCGTCTCCTCCGCCCACTGGGCCACCGCCAGCCCAAACGGCGAGAGGTAGGCGCCCACCGCGGCGGCTGTGTACAACGCCAGCGCCAGCGCCGTGAGGAAGGCGCCCCAGGTCCTCACGCGGGGGAACAGCAGGAGGAATAGCCCAGCCGCCATTAAGAGGCCAAACCACTTCTCAGCCCAGGAGGCGAGTATCTCTAGCAAGTGGAACACCATATACACCCCAACGGCCGCTTGATACGCCGCGTTGGCCAACTGAAACACCGGGTCCATGTAGCGCCAGGCGGCGAGCGCGAAGACAGCCGCCGCCAGAGACCCCCCGCCGGTGAGCGGAGCCGCCGCCACCGCGCCGAGGAACATCAACGTCTGTAGCACAGAAGAGGCCACCGCCGCCCCCTCCAACGCGGAGGCCGCCGCCTCAGCCGCCAGCCTCGCCGCCTCGGCGGTGGCTCTAATTCTCTCCGCCCACCCCCCAGGCGCCTCGTAGAAGCCGTAGATGTAGAGGGGGTTCGGGACGTAGGGGGCGGAGAACTGAAGCACAAAGCCCGTCACCAGCGGCACAGCCCACACCACAGTGACAACTGCAAATATGGGAAAATACCACTCCTCATCCCCCCTCCACAACAGTAGATACAGAGCAGACAAGGTAGCCGCCAGGTGGAGAGCCGCAACCCAGTCAGACACGAAGCAAGGCCCCCCACGAGGCGGGAAAAACCTTACCAGAGCCTCAGAAGAGAGGCCGTGAAGGGGGTTCGGAGCGCGGGGAGGGGTGGAGTAGTTGGGAGTCTAGGAAAAGGGGGCCGTCCCGTCTACGGCGCCGTCCCAGAACGCCGTGCAGATTACCACATCCCTACCCTGGCGGCCGGCTGTGTGTCCGCAGAGAGGCGCTTTACGAACAGGAG
>NZ_JBMFKV010000195.1:0-3235 GCF_049971835.1 Pyrobaculum sp. | reverse complement strand
TTCTGTCCTGAGGCACATCCTGCTTGCGACGTTTCTGGCTAGGCTTATGCCGGCCGAGTCCCTCTACCCTACTGAGGATGAGATCGTGGCGGGTAGCTACAACGCCCTCGACATTAGGCCTGTGGACGTGAGGGATGTGCTCGCCAAGGTCACCGACGTGGGGCTCCACGTGGCGAGGCTGGGCGATAGGTACGTCTATTGGTTTATCGGCGACGAGATCCACGCCATTAGGGAGGCTATGTTTAAATTTTCCTACGAGGACGGCATGGACGTAGTCGCGGATCAGCTGGCCGCCCTTCTGAGGGAGAATGCGCGCTTCTTCTCGGCTGTCTATGTCTCGGGCGTAAGTAGCCAGAGGAAGGCCTTCGGCAAGGTGGTGATTCTGACCAATAGGGATGAGTGGGCCAGGGCGCTGGACGACGCGGATAAGTCCACACTGGCGGTTGACTTGATGGAGTTTGGGGTGGGTAGGCGGAGGAACAACCTCTTTTTCGTAAGGCGGGACGACTCGGGGCCTGTGCCTGCCGACGCGGAGCGGCTTTTGGAGAGGTTTACGGCTGTTAAGAACGTGAAGGAGGCCGCCGTGGCGTTGGGTCAGCTCTACAAGGCGGTTGACGAGGTCCTCCTCAACCTGTACCACTACTTCCCAGATCTTCTGTCCATGGAGGACGAGAGAATTAAGCGGGAGATGGAGCAGTTGTTGAGGAGTAGGGTGGAGCGGTGGAAGGAGCGGGCCTCCGCGGCGTTGAAGACGGCGTCCTACACATGGCTGAGGAAAGTGGTGGCAGGATTCAAGGAGCTGGAGGCAAGGCGGCTTGACGAGTACCTAAACGAGGTGGCTAAGCAGAGGTCCGACGTTTTGAGGGGGCTTGTGGAGAAGATTTTCGCAGAGCTTCAGTGGGACGGCTTTAAGAAGCTGGGAGATCTCTGGAGTCTGTATCTAAACAACGAGAAATTCCCACCTGCGCCTATCTCCTTTGAGGAGTTTGTTGAGGCTGTGAAGAGCTACTGCGCCGGGTGTAGCTGTCTGTTCGAGGTGGATGGAGAGGTTAAGTGGCTCTCTAAGTCTGGTTGTGAGATCCCGCCCCTCGACAAGGACGTGGGGGTCGCCCCGCTGAGGTGGAGGGATCAGCTGGTGGAGTGGGCCGTCGAGGCCTTTCTGAAACAGCTGGCGTCTCTTTCCACCAGCACCACCAGGTACTATATTGTATATAGGCGGCCCAGCGGTGAGGAGGTGAAGAGGGCCGTGGACGATTTATTGTCGTCTAGGGGGGAGTGGCCCTTCCTCTCGGAGGGCCGCCTGGAGGTTGAGGTCAGGGAGAGGGCTATCGAGGTTAGGATTGACGGCGTGGCTACGCCGATAGTAGAGCGTAACCCCGGCTCTAGAGTAAAGGTTGAGGTGGTTGGGAGCGACGATCTGTTGACTGTGCTCTACCGGATAGGCGAGGTGGAGAGGGAGGAGAACGCCTCCGGCAAGTTACATGTATTTGAGGTCGATCTGCCGTCGGAGCCAGGCGTCTACGTGATGGAGATCGAGGCTGTGTTTAGAGACGGCACTAGGGATAGGAGGAGCGTGTCGGTGAATATCAAGGGGCGGTGTAGAAGGTTACGAACTAAATACTCTGTTGACGTCGGCGACGCCATCAGGGGGATCTCGGTTACTTACGTAAAGGATGCACGCGGGTTGCTTGATTATTTTGTAAAGAGAGGTGTTCCGCTGAAGTTGAGCGTGAAGGCGACCCAGGCCGGGAGCGACTTAGTAGTCAACATCGACGCCACGTTTAACATAACGTCTCCAGAGGTCCGGGAGCGCGCGATTAGGCTACTGGCCGCGTTGGAGTACTTATCCCCTGCCGCCGACATCAAATTTGAGTTTACGCCCTCAGTACAAGTGGACGGCGACATGGCCCAGAAGTTCAAGGGAGGCAAGTACACCTTCGACGTGGAGGTGGAGGAGACATGCTGATTAGGAGGAGGGGGGCTGGGAGAGTAGTCGTGGTGGCGCAGGAGGGGAAGTTCGAGGTGGGCGTACCGCTGGAGGAGGTGTCCGACTTCCTCAGAAAGCTGTGGCCTTGGGAGCTGGGGAGGCATGTGGAGCTTAGCGACGGGGAGCTGGTTTTCCGGGATAGAGTTCCCTTCGAGAGGGCTTTGGTGTACCTCCTGGCGCGTAGAGGCCGCTTGCCGCGGGCTGATGCCGAGATCCTCGCCGCCTCTCTTAGGCTACACGAGGTGTCCCTCCTGGCCGACGCCTTTCTGTACAGGCTGTGGCTCTGCAGGTCGGAGGGCGGGAACTGCCGCCGCATTGTTGACGCCTTTGCGAGAATCGCCAAGATCTATAGGGGAGTTTTGCCGTAATGGTCTCCCTGATAGAGATCCTCAGACAAGCGGGCAAGGAGCTCTACAAACACCAGCTCGATTTCGTCTCCGACGCCCTCTGGCTCCCTAGGCCGAGGCTTCTTCTAGCAGACGACGTAGGGCTTGGGAAGACCATACAGTCGCTCTTGCTAATTAAGGCGTTTATGGAGCTGGGGCGGGTTAACCACGTCCTCGTCATTGTCCCGCGGGCCGTATTGGCTCAGTGGGCCGACGAGTTGCAGAGATTCGATATCCAGCACTACGTGGTGGAGAGCTCTGAGTTTCCTCTGGGCTATCGGGTCTACCTCATCACGATGGATAGGGCGAAGATGCCCGACTACTTGAACTCCCTCAGCCGCATCTCTTGGGATCTTGTGGTGATCGATGAGGCTCATAAAATCAGGCTGGATACCCAGAGGATGAACTTGTCGCATCTCTGCAGAACTGCTGGGGGCTGTCTATTGCTCACCGCGACGCCGCATACAGGCGACGAACAGGACTACCGCTTCTTGACGTCTCTGGTGGACGGACTCGTCATAAGGAGGGAGAAACGCGACGTGGAGGAGTACGAGGGGCGTAGGATATTCCCTCGCCTCAATTATTGGGTTGTACAGGTGAGGGCCTCTAAGGAGGAGTCGCAAGCTCTGTTGAGCGTGTTATACAAGCTCAGAAACGCAAACGTGGAGCCCATTGTCCGCGTGGTGGTAGAGAAGCGCGCTATGTCCAGCCCTGCATCGTTCTTCAAGACGCTGGTGAGAGTCGTCGGAGGTCCTTGCGATTCCTCCACCCTCGAGGAGGGAGAGCTAGACGCCTGTATAGGCAACGTGGCTGGGTGGAAGGAGCTAGCGGAGTTGGCACAGAGGTTCGCCAAGGCTCCCGA
>NZ_JBMFKV010000194.1:0-3255 GCF_049971835.1 Pyrobaculum sp. | reverse complement strand
GATTTTGTCATTCAGCTCGCCGAGGTCGCACCGGCGAACTACGTTATCAACGAAGTGCAGTAGCTTCAGGAACCTCCCAGCCATCATCCGGATCTCTATTTAGTTTAACAGCGGCACATATTTCCCGTCGTTCCTTAAAGCGTGGAGTCACAGCGCCGCCATGTACAACGGCATCGAGTCAACGTATGTCTTCTGGGTTATTTCCCTTACGATCGTGTTGAACATGAGATACCGTACGGGGTTGGTTTTTAAGCTATTTGTCAACTGTCCCGGCGGCAGAGGCTGGATGCCGACGGCGCAGAGATGCGGCATACGTCGACTGCGGAATGACGTGGCAACCCCACATGACTCGGAGCCCAGCTGGGCGGTGACAATCTGCGGTTTAACCAGCGAAAACGCCTCCCAACCCCACCCAAGCAGTCCGCCCAGCCGGCGGAGGCGGCAAGCCGAAGATGGCGCGGCTCAAACATTTCTAGAAGATCGAATTTCGTGTTCTCTCTATGTGCAGTCCAGACAATCGCCCTATGAGGTGCCTGCCCCACCTCTGCCGGCTGCTCCCACCGCATCAGCACTCTGCGGCTCGCCGAGTCAGCCAACTTCCCAACCCCACCGGCGGCGTCCGCCAAACCGGCGCATAACTTTTGCCTGCGAACGACAACGGTAACGGCTTCTACAAGAATGGCTCTTGCGCGTCTAAATGTACGCCACCTCGCCTTCGACAGCACGCCGTATCTCCCGCCTCGGGGTTCCCCAACCCTCCGGCGATCCCCCCGCCGACGGGCTTGTTGTTTCCCTCCCTTTGCCTGTCTCTTCGGATGCCACGCGTGAGGGATCCCCCGAGTGCCTTGGGGGAGGGACCGCCGGGCTCACAGCTGTGGTGCACGGGGGCCCTCTACTCTGCCCTTCGCTTTGTCCTGCGGCCGAGCACAGCCACCGACGGCGCGGAGGTGCGCCAATCCGCTCCACTGCTCTACCCCAACAAGCCGCGCAGATAGCCGGGCCTTTCAGAAGCGGCAAGTTCTTTACTTCAGTAAAAGGGTTTGACGAAAATCAAGCATTAAGCGGAGTCTTCACGTCTCCACGATCTACACCAAACTTTGAAAGGGATAAAAATTGTTGAAAAAATTAACTCCGCCGACAGACCCAGGAGAATTGAAAAGCGGTCGATGTTCAACTATCTTGGATCGATTGGCGAATCAAATATTCAACTTGAACATACCCTCTCCTAAAACCTGGTGGAGACCGTGGAGACTCCGCTTAACGCTTTACAAGTCTTTGGCGGAGTATCTAGTGTGAGTAAAGGGGAGTTAGTTTCTGCAAAGTCTCTGCTTGTCAGAGTTAGAAAATGCTTGCATATAGACGCTTACTGGCTGAAGAACTCCAGTTTAGGAGGAGTTAGGCAAAATCCTCATGCCGAAATTTTGCATGTTTCGGACGTCGGGTAGCATGTGCGGCAAGAGATCAAGCGAACTTTTGTCTCCCGCAGGCCCCAAAGAGGCTAGCCAAATACGTCGTCTTTTCCACCGCCGCGTAGACGGCTTCAGTATTTTCGACTTTTCTATACCTCCCGGCGATGAACGCGGCCCCTTTGGCAAGCTCCACCTTAAACACAACTACGTCGTAGATCTCGCCTTTTGCGTACACCAAAATCCTTGGGGTCTTTTCGCCGGGTTCGAGGTATGCAAACCGAACGTCTACTATTCCCCTCGCGCCTCTCCTCAAGACGTAGGACTCGCCTCCCGACTCTACGAGAAGCTTGGCCAAGATGGGGATCCTCTTCTTCATGTCAAGCTTTTTGATCTCCGAGCCTTGGCTTGTAATGAAAAAGTCAGCCAAGTCCAGGGACTCCTCCAAGAGAGCGTCCTCAGGCTGGAGCTTTCTGAGCTCCTCCCTCCAGCACCTTGCACCTGATGCGAAATCCTTTAACAACTGCCGCCACTCTCCATATTTCCACCCAGCGGGCAACTGGTTCGGCTTGAATAGATAGCCCTTAGCTTCGATTTTCTTGTCGTTCCATTTGATGTAGTTCTTCGCGGCGTGAATATACACGTCCCATATCCCCTCAAGCTTGAGGCTGAAGTTCACCCCGCCGTACAGTAGCTGGCCTCCCCAGAGCTCCCTGGCTATCCTCTGCGCCTCAGCCGAGACCTCCGCGTCCGGGTAGGGATCTCCCGAGAGCGGCACGTAGATTGAGTCGGTGTCTCCGTAGATCGCCCTGTACCTGTCCACAAGCCTCACGAAGAGCCGCGCGGATTCGTTGAATATGACCGCCGCGGCGTGTTCATTCAGCCCGTAGCCAGCGGGCTTCGCCGCCACTCCGTAGGCCGAGTTGGCCAGAATTTTTACAGCCTGGTCCACCGGCTCGCCGACCTCGGGGCTCTCCTTCTTTAGCCTCTTGGTGGCCTCCCTCGCCTTATAAAGCTTGGCCAGGTAGCGGTATGAGTCCCCCTGCTTGAAGCACACCCTGGCCCCACCCGCGCCAGCCAAGCCATTTTCGCACCTATAGCTCTCCACGACGTCCACCCCCAGCTCGTAGAAGATGGTAGGATACAGCATGTGGAAATCGTATTCCGCCACTTTGCGGAAGAGGCCTGTCCTCCTCACGACCACCTTCGCTTCGCCGCCGTAGTCGAGCTCTCTCCTCCTGTCCACCAAGACGTAGCCGGCCAGCTCGGTGATTTTTGCCAAGGCGGCGTCATGGATTGCGCCGGGCGAGGAGCCTCTCTTCGCGACTGCCCAGAGGAGGTGGAGCGGGATACCTGCGAGGCTTGAGACCGCCGAGAGGGTCGACAGCCACCTCTCCGCCAGGTGGAGAGTTGCCTTTACGTCCCACTCCAAATACCTCCTCAGCTCAGCGCCAGTCAGCTTAGTCCTCGACGCCTTCGCCCTCACCCACTCCTTCAAGTCCACGTCTGGCGGGGCCCCAATCTGCCTCACCACCTCGTGCAGGGCGTACGCCTCCTCCCCCACGCCGAGGGAGGAGCGCCACGGCCCCGTTGCGAAGTCCATCAAGTCAATTATACCGACGGGCCTCCCGGCGTCGATGTACAGCCTAGAGCCCGAGCCCAGGTATACTACATCAAATTTAGAGATGTTGTAGCCCACGGCGAATTCCGCCTTCTCTAGATCAGCCAGGAGGTCGAAGACGTCGCCGGAGATCTTCACCTCCCTGTCCTCCGCGGAGGCCCAACCGTAGAGCAAATCAGAGCCGTGGACCTCGACACTTTGGGCAGTGCAGGTCCATGCATCTTACAC
>NZ_JBMFKV010000193.1:0-3292 GCF_049971835.1 Pyrobaculum sp. | reverse complement strand
GATCCCTCAAGACGCCCCTCCCAATAAGCTCTCTGATCATGTCTAGGGTCTCCGGCACGCTTCTCCCCACCACCGCGGCGGCTTCTCTAAAAGGCTCGGGGGTGAGGGGCAGGGACTTGATCTTGCTGAAAAAGGCGTGGGGTATCCCCAGCCCGCCTATAGATGGCGGGTTTTCAGGCATTACGTAGCCCCTGGTCCAGGAGATGCCCCTCCTCAAGTCGAAGCGGACATCTACCTTGTAGCTCCTCAGCGAGTAAAGCACTATGTAGTCCACGCCGTACCTCTTGGCGATGCCAGCCACCTTGGCCTCCAGCTCCTCGGCGCTGTTAGCCTTGGTGACAAACCAGAGGTTGTAGGGCTTGTAGTCTCTCTGGAAGTTGTGGCTTACGTAGGGGTCTCTATTCACTTCGGCGGCTACCTCCTCTATGACGCCGTCGGGCACGGCCATGCCCACCAGCGCCGCCACTAGGCCTTTCGACCTGTAGTTCAGTATGGCGCCGATCCTCTTCAAAACCCCTTCTAGAACCGCCTCCCTAAGCCTCGCTATTACCCACTCCTCCTCGGCGCCGAGTCTCCGCCCCACCTCGGCGTATGGCCTCTCCACAAGTGGAAAGCTGTACTGCACCTCCATAAGGAGGTCGACCAGTCTCGAATTCATGGGCTATCTCCGTTCTCTACATTAAAATGGTTGCCCTTCTCTGAGCCACCTCGCCGCGTCGAGGGCGTGGTACGTCAGTATCACGTCGGCGCCTGCCCTCTTGATTGCGGTGAGGATCTCTAGGGTGACGATCCTCTCGTCGATGTAGCCTTGGGAGGCGGCGGCCTTCACCATTGAGTACTCCCCGGATACGTTGTACGCGGCGAGGGGGGCCCAGGGGTAGTGCGTCTTTACCAGCCTAATGACGTCGAGGTAGGCGAGGGCCGGCTTCACCATCACGATGTCGGCCCCTTCCTCCAGGTCCATAGACACCTCTTTCAGTGCTTCGTAGGCGTTTCTCGGGTCCATCTGGTACGTCCTCCTGTCGCCGAATTTCGGCGCCGAGGCGGCGGCGACTCTAAACGGCCCGTAAAAGGCCGAGGCGTACTTCGCGCTGTAGGCCATGATCCCCACTTCGTGGAAGCCGTGGGCGTCCAGCGCCTTCCTAATCTCCGCCACCTGGCCGTCCATCATGCCGCTGGGCGCCACGAAGTCCGCGCCTGCGTCTGCGTACACAACGGCCTCCTTAGCGTAGAGCTTCACCGTCTCGTCGTTGTCCACGTACCACCTCCCCCCCTTCTGCCTAACCACGCCGCAGTGGCCGTGGTCCGTGTATTCACAAAGGCACACGTCGGCGAACACCAGAAGCCTATCCCCGAAGGTCTCTTTGAGGAGGCGTATGGCCCTGGGCACGACGCCGTGTGGGTCGTACCCCGGCGAGCCCACCGCGTCCTTCACCTCGTCTGGCACCACGCCGAAGAGGATGACCTTGTTGACCCCCAGGGAGAGCGCCTCCTCTACGTGCCTAACCAGCTCCTCCCCCACGGGCCAGCGGTACTGACCTGGCATTGAGGGTATCGGCTCCCTTCCCCCCGTTGGCTTTACGAATATGGGGTAGATAAATACGGCGGGGTCGAGTCGAGTCTCGGCGACGGCGTCGCGTATAATCTTGCTCGCCCTAAGCCTCCTGGGCCTAGCCAGCGGAAACTTCATGGAACTGCAGGTCTTGTGGGTAATTAAGCTTTCAACACGCCCCGGACTTCACGGGCGTAGCTGTCTACCTGCCGAGAGCAGGTTCCCCATGATCCGCCTCCCTCTGGCAAGCGCCTCTTGTATCCTCCCGTTTTTAATATGGTCGAGGAATTCGGCGTCTTCGCTAAGAGTCTGGTAGAATTTAAGCCGTGTCTTTACGTCGCCTATGGCGTCCTTCGCCTCTTTTTTCAGCTCTCTGTATACCTCGTAAAACGCCGGTATCCAGCTTTTTTTCAGACAGCTCTCTATTATGTCCAGGGACAGCCGCGCCGGCGCCCCGGCGGCGCCCTCGCTTGTCACCGCCACCCTAAGCCCGCTCACGGCTCTTTCATACGGCACCACGACGTGAGTCCTCGAGGCGTCTGTGGCGTCGTTCACGAGCTTCCCGGCGGCCTCCGCTATCTTAAACAGCCTCTCAGCCAGCGCGGGGTCGTTCACTGCAATTACGACGAGGTCAGCCCACTCCACGTCCCCCGCAGGATCGTACTGGTAGAGATCTACCAACTTAAT
Organism: Pyrobaculum sp.; assembly: GCF_049971835.1. Taxonomy (NCBI): domain Archaea; kingdom Thermoproteati; phylum Thermoproteota; class Thermoprotei; order Thermoproteales; family Thermoproteaceae; genus Pyrobaculum; species Pyrobaculum sp. The sequence goes on along the minus strand of NZ_JBMFKV010000193.1, from coordinate 1,053 downwards.
TTCTACGCCTGCTTCCTTCAGCTCCGGCGTGGCTTCTCTGGTCAACACCCTCACCGACGCGCCGGCGGAGGCGAAGAACTTGGCCCTGCGCGTCCCCACGGAGCCGCCGCCGAATACCAACACCCTGAGCCTAGACGCCTCGATCCAAAGAGGGATCTTCACAAGAGAAAAAAGGAGTGGTTTTAAAACCTAAGAGATTCCAACCAACTGCTTAACAGCGTCGAGCAGGCCGTTGAGGAAGTTGTTCGTGGCGTTGCGGAACCCCAGTATCTCGTTTACAGCGCCTTTCACAACTCCCGTAACGGTGAGCGCAAATGCGCTGATGAGCGCAATCGCCACCAGCAACAGGAGCACCTCCTCCACCAGAATCGCACCCCTCTTCTTCACGTATATATCCCCCCCTTTTTAAACAACTTGCGCTTATAAGCACATCGACCTTTTTGGTCGGGGTAGGCTTTTAACAGAGTCTCATTTTGAATATGGTGGCTAGGCGTTCTGTGGCTGTTCCGCTTCTGCTGGATGGCAACCAGTTTCTGGACTTCCTTGAGCTTGAGAGGGGGTACAAGAGGGTTAAGCGGCTGGTGGTAGACCACTTAGTGGAGAAGTATGGTGAGAGGAGGGTTGGCTTCTTCAAGGCCTGGCACGAAGTGAAGGACCTTGTGAGGCAGATGGGATTGTCATCTGCCTACCAGACACAGGCGGTGAAGGATGCCGTGGAGACGTACAACGGCTGGGCTGAGGCTGGCGGAAGGCCTCCCGCGGTCAGGCACGCGGCGCCCTATGTCGCCGATACCGCGTGGCGCCTCGCCTCCCTCACGTCGCTATCCATACGCCTCATGTCCAGTAGGCATGTGGTAGAGCTGTGGCCGCACAAGAGGTTCTGGAGGTTTGAGTGGCTGGTGAGGACGGGGAGGGCCAAGAGGGCGTCTACGATACGTCTTAAGCGTATCAAAAACAGAGTGTACGCCGTCTTCGTATACGAGGTGGAGCCGGAGCCGCCGAGGGAGCCGGAGGCGGTGGTCGCCTTCGACGTCAACGAGAACACGGTCGTAG
>NZ_JBMFKV010000192.1:0-3320 GCF_049971835.1 Pyrobaculum sp. | reverse complement strand
GGGCGGCGGCTCGGCTGTGTTTGAGGTATATGGCGAGTATTGGAATTATGAACCATATCCATGTTGCGGAGGGGGTTAGGATGGCGGCTAGTAGGAAGAGCCATGCTAGGCTTCTCTCGGGTTTCTGGGTTGAGGTATGGGTGTCGGGGCATTGTACGTGGCCTACTCTGCAGATGATGTGGTGGGTGCCGGTGGGTGTGATGATTGTGGCTACTGGTACTTTTCCGTATGCTCTTTGCGTATCTGTTTCGCGGGGTCCTTCGAATTGTATGTACCCCTGGATGGCGTTGCTTATTTCGATATCTAGGATGGAGCTGTAGCCTGCGGGGCCTGTGATGTGTGCCACGTAGTAGGCTGTCTCTCCTCGGCATTCTCGTAATCTGAATTCAACTTTGTACCCCTCTGAGAGGGTGTAGGTCTTTCTTTTGGGGGGTTTTCCTGTGATTAGGGCGCAGATCTTGTCAAAGACTTCGGTGGTTATGGTTTTGTTGAGATTTGTTAGATCTTTGACGTTGGTTACTGGGTGGCGCATGTCTCGCTTCCCCAAGCTAGCAGATCGGCTACTTTTCTGCAGTGGATGTAGAGATCGGCTTCGTGGATTTGTTTGCCTCTGGCGGCGGCCTCTGCCTGTTTTTTAAGCTTTTTGAGATCTTCGGCGTATTTCTCGTCCACGGCTCCTATGTCGATTGCACAGTTTATAAGCCTGTCTCCGGTGAAGGCCGTGTTTTTGGCTCCGCATGTGCTTAGAATGTTTTGTAGGTAGAGCTGGGCGGCTTGCCACAGCGTCTGGATTTTCTGCTCTGGCCGTGGGTCGTTTATGTATCTTTCCTTTAGCTGTTGTAACTGCGCCTTGGCGGCGTCGTCTATTTTGCCTATCTTTTCTTCTATGCAACGGATTCTGCAGGTTTTAATGTGTATGGTGGTGTAGTGGGTGATGGAGGTGACGGCGGCGGCTAGCCACAGGCTGAATAGGAGGAGCCAGCTGTAGATCGTGCCCTCGTAGTTAATAATTAAGATCAGAGCGGCGTAAGTGGCGGCTAGGTACAGGGCCATTGAGGGGATTTTTCTTCTGTCGTGAATCGCGTATGTGGTTGCTACGGCGAGGGGGACAGTGGCTAGTACGTAAATGCCGAATGCGTCAATCAAATCGAGGGCTCTCGACATATAGGGCCCCACAACCGCGGCGAATATGAGCGGTAGAGTGAGCACGAGGTAGAGCTCGAGGGAGCGGCTTATCAAAGCGTCGAATAGTGTTGGCATCCTGTCTCTTATCAACACGGCAACAGCTATGACGGCTACTACGGCTAGAGTTATGACTCCGGTAAATCCCCACGGCTTTATAATTTCCAGCTCCACGTGTCTATCATGCCCAGCGGTGGCGTAGGTGCTGAGGCCAGGCGCGGCTTTGCTCAGGTTTAGTTCAACCCTGTATCCAGGCGGCGCGTAGACGGCGGCTTCGTATAGGGGCCTAGAGAATAGCCCCACAACCCTCACCGTCACGGGGACCAAGTTCAGCGTGACGTTGCCGCTGGCTTCGCCGCTGTAGTCCACCTTGGCGACTGCCGTGGCGTTGTAGTACCTGTACCTCACGCGGTAGGCGCCTTCTAGGCAGTAGGTGGCCACGGACCCCCTGCCCGCGGCGGCTTTGTAGTTGCCGTAGTAGATCTCCAGGTCTAGGGGGGCTCCGTTTGTGGCGTAGCCCGTCACGACGCAGTGCCTCCCCTCCACCACGTAGCGCTGGCCCGGCCTCAGCGCCGCCTCGCCGCGGGGGGTTCTGAGGCGGGCCTCGCCGTAGTGGTACACGACGCCGTCTTCAAGCCCCACGGCGTCAGAAACGATTAGGTTCAGCACCCAGCTCGGGACTGGCCGCCCGTCTAGCCCCACGACGTAGGACTTGTTGGGGGGCACCCGGGCGGTGGCGAAGATGTAGTAGAGCTTGACGGCGGATTCAGTGATGCTCCTGTCCCAGTGGAAGCGGATGGCCGAGCCGTCGCCTCTGACCAGCCCGCTGTACCAGCCCGTCTTGACCTCTGCCTTTACCCACCTGTCCCGTTGGAGGACCTCGGCCTCCAGCGCCCTCTTGCCCATGGTGCATGCAACGACCTCGCCGGGGTAGTCCAGCTTGAAGGTGTAGTTGCCGGCGGCGGTGCGGTTCGCCACGTAGGGGAGCACGTATAGTCTGCCGACTCTCATCTCGCCTCCGCCTTGGCGGCTGACGAGGATGTAGGCCTCCACCCTGAGCCCGGTGCGCACCTCGACCTTGCCGGGCCACTTGGCCTCGAATACGGCTAGGTAGACGTTGGGCTTGTACACGTCGTCTGTTTTGTATATGTACATCTTGACGGGGGCCTCCCTCCCCCCGACGAGGACTCTGACGGCGCGGTCCGCCGTGGAGTCGTCCACCGCCCCGATGACCCCGACGCAGTCGCCGTTGCAGTAGCCGTAGTCCTTATCCACGTCTGCGCCGCATGTATACGTGTAGGAGATCGCACCTGAGAAGTCGTATACCGCCACTGGCTGGGCGACCACGGCCGCGGCGTAGGCCAGGGCCGCGGCTAGAAGGACAAAAGGGGCTAGCTTCATAGAATTTGTTGTATAGTTGCTTTTAAGTTTTGTATCTTCTTTTATTGTTTAAGGTATAGAGGCGGTGCAGTCCCGGGGCGGCGTTTGGCGTGTCCCGCAGTTTTCTAGTTGGATTGGTAGGAGGGCGCCGTAGCCGAGTTCGGCTAGGTAGCCTTCGTTACCTCTGCACCCCCTTGCCTCCACCACTGTGCCGGGGGGTAGGGCTGGGTACATGGGGCGCCTTTCTCTGCACACCTCGGAGAAGCCTAGGCCCCACTGCACTAGTTTGACTTTGTGGTCTGGCTCAAAGCAGTCTCTCTCTTTCTTGAGGGTCCCCAGTGGTTTGAGGCAGTCTGGTAGCTTGCCTTCTCGGGCGAGGAGTGGGGATATGACAAGGGCTCTCCCGTCTACCTGGCTGGGCGGCTGTATCGGGAGTTGGCCGTCTTGTATCTCGACGGCGGCTAGTCTGCCCTCTCCCCCGAGCCTGGCGATGGCTTTCACCGGCTTTTGGGTCTCAATATGGTACATAGAGGCGATCTCTTCCTCCAGCTTCTGGGCCTCGACGTAGTATATGTAGGCGGCCCTCTCGGCGACGTAGGTGGCGCTGTAGAGGTAGCCGGGGGCGGCTGTCTTGTGTGGGCCGAGGGCGAGCCCGATCCTCCTCACCACGTGTAGCTGCCTGAAGTCGACGGGCTTGGCCGCCGCGCCCTTGGGCTCTATCTGGTATAGGAGGGCGGCGCCGGGGGCGTAGAGGGCGC
>NZ_JBMFKV010000191.1:0-3344 GCF_049971835.1 Pyrobaculum sp. | reverse complement strand
CCTCTTCTCTCACGCCATTTTTTATCATTACAGATTTCTCTTCTAATCGTATGTAATATCTCTAATTGGCGAACATCACTGTTATAAAGATTGAAAGTTCTCATAATCATGAGTACCGAACCCCAAACCCAAATCCCAACCCAAGAAACACAGGAAGAAATCCTCCAGCTGGAGATACTAAAACCGGTGAAAGAAATTGAAAGGAAAACTGTGTTGAGGCATGTCTACAATACACTGAGAAGCTTCGTCGAATCATCAAGTAACTTGTCGTATTCATGGAATCACGGCGTTGCGATCGAACGCAATACCATGTTGTTTGAAAAAAGGCCTAAGTGGAGACTGATTATCTACCGCGATAGTGGCTTCTTTAAGCTCTACAGCCGGAGAGGAAATCTCGTTATGGACGTAGAAAAGAAAATGGAGTACGACAAACCCGTGACCTACATCATCAACATCTACAATGGCGATAGCACTCTGTCGTTTGACGCGTACGACGAAAACGAGCTAAGATTTAAGGCTGTTACTAGCGACGCTCCATTCGCCCGGCCAATAAGAGTAATTGAAATCATCGATAGGCTTTGCGAGTTCGCAAGATTTGGATTTTGCTAATATGTTGTTGGCAATACGTACTACATAGCGGTTTGCAAATAACCCCTCTTTTTCTCCTCCCGTGATGTAGTGTCCGCTGGGGCCTGGACCCCGGTGAGCCCCCTCGGGTGGGGGCGAGGGGGATGGGCTGGAACCCGCGTCTGATCCCTCTCCTTTTCTCCTTTTTCCTGTCGAGGGTGTTTTTCTATTCTATTTTTATTGGCACCTAGCTCTCACCACTATCGATAGTGGCTTCGCGCCTTCTTTCGTAAAGGCGTTCACTAGCTCTTGATCGGCGATTTCTCTAATCTCGCCACTGTCTTCGCATATGATGTTTACATGCAAGCCAGATCTGTCGATGTGTGTCTTTCCGCCGATCTGGAATGCGACGATATATCCCAACTTCTCTAGCACCTTTAGCGTGCTGTACACCGTGCCGAGACTGATTCTTGGCATGCGCTCTTTCGCTTCTCTGTAGATCTCATCAAGAGTGGGGTGCCCGCCTCTGGCGAGCCTTTCGTACAGGATTCTGACAATCTCTCTCCGTTGCCTGGTCAGCCTCAAGCCACGCTCTCTCAAGCCTCTGAGCACGTCTTCCAGCTTCATGAAACAGAGCTGGCAGGTGTCGAGGAGTCGCAGAGCTTGTACATCTCTAGTAGCTGCTGTGCTTTTTCTCTCGCTATGCTCCTCATGGTCTTTCCTGATCCGCTCTTTCTTGTTATATTCCTCGCATACATATCATCATATGCGTTCAGCAGTTCTGTAACTATCCTGCAGAGCGCCGATCTGTCCACGTGGAACTTGTAAACATAGGAAAATGGCTCTTTGAGCTTTGGGGCGAGCTCTGGGTATTTCTCAGAAAGCTCCGCAAGCCACTCCATGTGCTTCCTCGCCATATCGCGAAGGACGTCGTACGGCGGAGAGAACGAAATGAAGCCGAGAATTGGGTGGTGGAAGAACGAGCGGTGCGCGGCGCGGTAAACCGCGGGGTTGTAGCTGTTCACAGCCTTGAACAGCTCCGACTTTCTTGTTGGGTGCAACAAATTTAGCTTTATGATGTATATTTCGCGCCACTCTGCGGACATGTTCAGTGAGTACCTCTTCGTATTTAAGTCTTGTGAACAGCAAAACTCAGCCATCTGCCGAAGGTAATACCGACATTTGACGAACATAACTGTTATAAACCCATACGGTCTTTCCTTCATGAACACCGAACAAAATGTAATTCTAGATGAAAACAAAAAATTGAAAATACAAATAAAAGATTATAAGCGGTTAAAAGACGTTGTAATTGAAGGAAAAAAGATAGTGTTGTTCGGGCCAAATGGAGATGGGAAATCTACCATAATAAAAATGGTAAGGGAGCGTGTAAAATCTGTGTATATAGATGTATGTAGAGCTTATGGCGTACCAGTTTCAGTAGATGCGTGCAGGAAGAAGTTTGTCTTTAAGGATCCGGAGCTAGTGGAGAGTATCATTGACGATCTCAGACGTTTCAGATTTGACTGGTCTATCTACTACAACAAAGCATACCGTGACAAATGGCTTGAGGCGTCTGAGTTGAGCTTTGGAGAGTTGCGTGCGCTGTTAATCATCTCAGCTGTCAGGATGGTAAAGGACAGCGATACAGTCATTCTTATAGACGCCTTCGAGGCTGGGCTCCACTACGACTGGATTGTCGCGGCAATAGATATACTGACTGAAATTCCGCAACCTGTAATAATTGAGTCACACATGGCGCTAACTCTGAAGGCCGCTCTAAGTAGGGGATGGTCAATGTACTATATTCTAGTTTCAACTATCTTTTGATTTCTGGGGGAGGGCTCTAGACGTACGGCTACAGTTCTTAATGTTCATCTTGTGGTTTCAACTATCTTTTGATTTCTGGCCCTAGCCACGACGCCCTTGGGCCACATGATCTTCCACTTGTCGAAGTATCTGTCCGCTGCCGTGCCTAAAGTGGCCACACACTCGTCCATGCCGCCGGGGAACATCTTCCTGAACTCGTCTGGGTAGGCGGCCTGGAGGAACTCGCAGACGCCTGCGCCGTACTTCTGCTTGTACACCTCCTCGGTCTCCTCTACTAGTGGCGATCCCGTGTAGACGTCAGGTAGCGAGCCTATTCTGTATTCGGTAGACATAGCATCTCCATTCGGCCGGGCTTATAAATATTTCTAGCTGGGAGTATACATACGTCATTAAGGACGCCGCGGCGTCAAGAGTTATATAGCCATATGACATTAATGCCATGCACTGTCCAAACGTAGTCCTGGCCAACCCAGACGAGGCGGTAAGAGATGTAGACGCGGTGAGGGAGAAGCTGGCCAGGGGAGCTCCGGTAGAGGACTTAATGCCAGACTTGGCGACGCTGTCGAATAGAGTATTGATTAGAACAGCCGTGGCCGCCGCCCAGAGTATTGCACATGAGATCTCTGAGCGCACGAAAGACGCCGATATCCAAGCCATGGCCACTGCATTTGCGGCGACTTTCGAAAACGAGCTACGCCGCGGCATGTTGGTGGCCTTTCTAACCGCTCTAAGTAGATACATAGAGCGGCACGGGGCGATTGTTGCAAATGGCTACATCGCCACAGACGGGGAGTGTTGCGCCTCTCTGAATACGGCAAAGATGTTGCTGTACAGAGAGGTGAGAGACAGGACGTCTCTCAGAATAGTCGAGGGCGTGGCGGGGAAGCTGTCAGACGGGCTGTGTCTAGTGCCGCTATCTTCGCTGAACTTCATGATGACCCTGGTGA
>NZ_JBMFKV010000190.1:0-3348 GCF_049971835.1 Pyrobaculum sp. | reverse complement strand
GTCCTAATAGCCATGGGCGCCGTCCTCGTGGTGGAGAGGCTGAACAGAGCCTTCGTGGTGTGGGCGTCGAGATTCCAGACCTCTGCCTACAAAGCCTCGAAGCTCCAGCTGGGCAAGCTAAGCGACGTGGCCCTTGGCCTCTCCCTAGGCGCCGTGTGGACCCCCTGCATAGCGCCGTTGTTTGGGGCCGTGGTCGTGGCCAACCTCGTGGCGTCGGCGGTGACGGGGAACTACCTAGCCCTCTTCGCCTCCACGCTCGCCTACGCCGCGGGGCTCGCCGCCGTGGTGTACGCCCTAATCAACGTGGCGAGGAGAGGAGCCCTGAAGGCCTCTAAAAGCATGAAGTGGAGCATGTGGGGCAGGCGGGTGGAGTACATAGTGGGCATCCTATCCATAGCCTTCGGCATACTGCTCATCGGCGAGGCCCTGGGCCTAGGCACCTTCTCAGCCCTATTCAAGCTGTAGAACTCAAATTTTTATCTCGGAAAAAACCCTCCAGCGTGAGGCGGATTCTCATAGCGTTGGCTGTGTTGGTAGCAGTCCTCGCAATTTCCATGTTTTTCATGCTAAAGCCGCAACAGGCCGGGGAGGCCCCCACGGTAAAGATACGAGTCGGGCTCCTGCCCATAGTCGACGCCCTCCCCTTTGTGGTTGCCGAGAGGGAGGGGCTCTTCCAAAAGGAGGGCGTCGCTGTGGAGATTACATACTTCGGCTCAGCTAGGGACCGCGACGCCGCAATCGCCAGCGGGCAGATAGACGTGGCTATACACGACCCCGTGGGCGCCCTCATGTTGATCGGCAACGGCGTGCCCATCAAGATAGTGGGCTTTGTCTGTTGCCTCTCCGAGAACGAGTCAAACGTGGGGTTTTACTACGTAAAGGCCCCCGGCGCCGCGCAGGTTAGGAAGGTGGCCATTTCGAAAAATACCATTATTGAATACGTCGCCTCTAAGCTCGTGAAGGGCGACGTGGAGTTCGTCGACGTGCCCAGCATAGCCAATAGATACCAGCTCTTGATAGAGGGGAAGGTGGACGCCGCCGTGATGCCCGACCCCTGGGGCACCCTCGCCTTGCTAAACAACGCCACGTTGCTCGCCAAGCACAGAGATCTCGTGGTGCTGGTGGCAAGCAACTCAATAACAAGCACCCCCGAGGGGAGGCGGGCTCTGGAGAAATTAATCACAGCCCTCAACAAGGCAGTAGATATCTACAACACAGACCCGGCAAAGTACAGAGATATACTCGCCGAGAGGCTCAACCTGCCAGCGCCCCTTAGGCAGAGGTACCAGATAGTATGGAGAGCGCACATCGCCCAGCTCCCCCGGGATGTATTCAACGACGCCTCCAGCTGGTTGCTCCAGAAAGGTCTCGTAAAACAGCAACTGAGATACGAAGACTGCGTCTCGTGATCGCCCTGCGCGCGGTGTACTTCAGGTATAGAAGAGGCCCAGCTATTTTAGACAACTTCACCGCCGAGTTCCCCAAGGGCATCACAACTATACTCGGCCCCAACGGAAGCGGCAAGACGACGCTCCTAAAGCTGGTAGCCGGCGTGCTGACCCCCCAGAGAGGCTATGTGGAGGTGATGGGGAGGCCCCCCGCCGAGCTCAGAGGGAGGATAGCCTACATACCGCAGACCGGCGGCCTCTACCCGTGGATGAAGATACGGGACAACATCGCCATCCCCCTAAAGATTAGGGGCCTCCAGCCCGCCGAAATAAGCCAGAGAGTTAGAGACGTCGCCGAGGCGCTGGGGATAAGCCACCTACTAGACAGATACCCCAAGGAAGTCTCCGGGGGAGAGCAACAGAAAGTCCTAATAGCAAGGGCGGTGGCCTCAGGAGCAGACGTGTGGCTGCTGGACGAGCCGCTCTCCATGATCGACATAGACTACAGACGCGACGTCATAGAGGCCCTGCGGAGACTCGGCAAGACAATGCTGGTGATTACCCACAATGTACAAGACGCAGTAGACCTCGGGGGCCATATATACATCGTGCGGGGCCCCCCGCTAACTGTGGTGTCAAGCCTGGCGCCCGGCCAGTACAGCAGAGACGCGGCAGAGCTGGCAAACGCCGTCAGGGAGGCGTACAAGCCGTGAGGTACTACCTAGCGGCCCTCATAATACTCCTAGCCCTTTGGCAGGCGGCTGCGTATGTGGTAAACAAGCCCTACCTACCGCCCCTCACCGACGTCGTAGCCCGGGCCCTCAGCGACGGCCCAACGCTGGCGAAGAACCTAGCCGCAACGCTGGCCAGAGTGGGCGCCGCTGCGTCGATAGCGCTGGCGAGCGGCATAGCGGCGGGACTAGCGGCGAGCTGGCTCTCCGAGCGGGTAAGCGCAAATCTGCTTAGAGCCGCGGTGCTCTTGACCTACCCAATACCCCACGTCGCCCTCCTCCCCATCCTCCTACATCTATTCGGCATCGAGGCCAGTAAAGTGGCGCTGATGTCGCTAATAGCCTTCTACCCAGTGGCCCTCTCGGTGATGGAGTGGACGCAGAGATTCCCCCGGGACCTCGCCGCGCTGATCTACACCATGGGCGGCGGGAGGCTGGCCGTCGTGAGGTACGTAGTCCTCCCCTCCGCCCTCCCCGGCATAATAACGGGGCTGAAAATAGCCCTAAACACCGCCTACTCAGTCTCCTTCATAGCAGAGAGCCTGGCGCTGACCGACGGACTCGGCGCCTTGATATACGACAGCTGGCACAGGCTAGACTTCGCAGAGATGTACGCCGCCATCCTCACCCTAAGCGCCGCCGGGGTCCTCACCTACGCCGCAATGTCGGCCCTAGAGAAAAAATTAACAGAGTGGCTCTAGCAGACAAACAGTTAAAACCACACGTAGCTAACCCGCCGTGGCGAAGATAGAGTGCCCCTACTGGGTCACCCCCAGGCTGGCGGGATCGTGCATGCCTAGAAAAGAGGACATAGATAAGTGGGGGGAGCTGGGGATAAGGACGGTGATCTCGCTGGCCGAGGCCTGGGAAATCGAGTACTACGGCCGCTGGGGGCTGGCGGAGCTCCGCAGGGCCCTGGCCGAGAGGGGCATGGAGTGGATCCACTGGCCAACCCCCGACGGGTACCCACCCAGGAGACTCGACGAGCTGGTAGAGACAATCAAAAGGGAGATCGCCAGAGGCGCAGTCGTGGTCCACTGCGTGGGGGGCATGGGGAGGACCCCCACAACACTGGCGGCCTACCTAATAGCCACGAAATGCATAAAGGCAGACGACGCAATAAGAGAGGTAGAGAAGGTAAACCCAGCCGTCTCCCTCACCGACGAGCAGTACTACGCTCTGCTCGAAATCGAAGCCGCATATAGAGACCACTGCGGAGGAGGCCAAAC
>NZ_JBMFKV010000189.1:0-3428 GCF_049971835.1 Pyrobaculum sp. | reverse complement strand
AAGGAGGCGAGATTCTACAAAGCCAGAGACGAGATAGTGGGCTACATCAACATACACGCCAGCGCAGAGGGCGGACGCGAGGCAGACTACCTAAGGACAGCCGCCGTGCTGAAGGCCCTGGGAATAGAGGAGTGGTCAGTAGTCAAAGAGAGGGGAAAGCCTAAGCAGATACACTTCACCGGCGGCGCTCTAAAGGCGCTGATGAGGCTGGAGCCGGTCTGTGGAGCTACGGGTCGTTGTATATGATGGAGAGGCAGATTACAGAGGACTTCCGAAAGGAATAATTACAGAGACATTTCAAAGCCTATGCGGATCTACAACACGGCGACAAGGGGGGTGGAGGAATTCACGACGTATGTCCCTCGCCTTGCCCGCGGCTACGTCTGTGGAATCACGCCCTACGACCACGTCCACGTGGGGCACGGGCGGGTATACGTCTTCTTCGACATGTTTAGGCGGTATCTAGAGGCCGTTGGTTACGAGGTGAAGCTGGTGATAAACTTCACCGATGTAGACGACAAGATTATAAACAGGGCGCGGGAGGAATTTGGACAGGAGGCGTACAAGCGGTGGAAGGAGGTGCCGGAGAGGTACATAGCCGAGTTTTTCGAAATGTCAAAAAGGCTGTACATAAAGCCGGCGTCTGCCTACCCCAGAGTCACAGAAAACGTGGGGGATATGGTGGCGTGGATCTCCGCCCTCGTGGAGAAGGGCTATGCATACGTGGCGCCCGACGGCTCCGTATATTTCGAGGTGGGGAAAGTGCCTAACTACGGCGTCCTCTCCAGACAGAAAATAGAGGAATTAATCGCCGGGGCCAGGGTGGAGCCCGAGCCGGGCAAGAGAAACCCCCTTGACTTCGCCTTGTGGAAAAGCTGGAGCCACGGCGAGCCTTGGTGGGAGTCGCCGTGGTGCCCCGGCAGGCCGGGCTGGCATCTGGAGTGCGTCGTGATGTCCACAAAGCACCTCGGCGTGCCCTTCGACTTCCACGGCGGAGGCGCCGACCTCATATTTCCCCACCATGAGAACGAAATAGCAATAGCCAAGGCCTACTTCGGCGTTGACAACTTCGCCCGGTACTGGATCCACGTGGGGTACCTCACCGTCAGGGGGGAAAAGATGTCGAAGTCTCTGGGCAACGTAATTACGCTGAAGGAGGTGCTGTCTAGATACAGCGGCGAGGCCCTGAGGCTGGCCTACGCCATGAGCCACTACCGCAAGCCAATGGAATTCTCCTTTGAGCTCTTAGATCAAGCGGAGGACATGGTGAAGACCCTCTACACCGCCTACGACGAGCTGAGCCAAGCCGTGGCAGACGCAGGCGAGGAGGACAGGGAGAAGCTGGACTACGGGAGGTATGTGGAGGCGTTCTACGCCGCACTGGAGGACGACTTCTCGACCCCCCAGGCGGTGCAACAGCTATATGGGCTGGCCCGTTACATAATCTCCACCGTCCTGCACAGGGTGGACAAGGTTTCGCGCCAGACGGCGCTTGACCTCCTCACGCAGTACGTCAAAATGGCCGACGTGCTCGGCGTGCTGGAGCGGAGAGAAGTGCCGAAGGAGGTGGACGAGGTGGTGAAGGCGCTTGTAGAGGCGAGGGCCAGGCTGAGGCGGGAGAGGCAGTACCAGCTCGCGGACTATCTGAGAGAGAGACTCGCCGGGATCGGAGTAGAGCTGCACGACTTCGGGCAGAGGACGTATTACACCTATAAAAGGAGGTTATAGCCTCCTCCTCAACTCCTCAACGAATCTTCTGGTCCGCTCGATAACCTCCCTAATGTCCTCCTCCACCTGCTCGAGGCTGGAGTACTTGCTCAAAACGCCGCTTTCATCTAGCCCGTTGTACTGAACCTCGTGGAGGCTGAGCGCCAGAGCCGTTAGGAGAACCACCTCGTCGCCGTAGGCCCTCCTCAACACACGGGCCGCCTCCCACATCCTCCCCGTGGGCATCAGGGCTATTACCCAATCTGCCAGCTCCACCTCAGCGCCCTCGCGCGTAGTTACTCTCCCCCTGTATTTCGCAGTCATTAAATCTCTCGCCAGCGCGGCCGCCGCGGCGAGGGCGGCTTTCCAAGCCTGGAAGGCCTTCCCAGCCGCGTTTCTATGCAACCCCTCGTCGAGAAAACGCAGTGCCAAATCAGCCTCCGCCAGCGCCTCTAAGAGCCTAATCTCCACATAGCGCCTCAGATCCCGCCAGGGATGAACTATCTGCACAGAGGACATCCGCCAAGCGCTTTAATAAGCTTAATGCCCCCCTCACGCCCACATGTAGACGTTTATCCGAGACTTGGGAGATCTGGCGTGCCTATAACCATTTGTTAGACTATGCGCCGTAATACAGCTCTGCGGGTCTGAGCGCCATTGTATGGCGGCGGTTTAGGCGCGTGCTGGGAGCTAGTTAACGCTGTGAGGCTCTCCACGTCCCCACTGTCGTACAAGCATTAATGTTGCCCTACCTCACTGTCTCCACACGTATCGAACCTCCGTAGATCCCCATTAGTAACGCCTCCACCGGTTTGAGCCTCTTCTCCGCGGGGTCTGGCGCCAGGCCCAGCTGTTCCATAGTTACGGAGCCCAGTAGGTATATATCACGGTCGCCGAAAACCACGGGAGTGGCCGAGGCTCTGAAGCCCTCGACATCTATCCCCACCTCGCCCACGCGCCTCTCCACAACTCTGCCGTCCGCCAGCCTCAGCCTAGCCACCCTCACCGCAGAGATCCCCAAGCTCTCCAGCAACTCCGCTGACATCACCGTATAGGTCGCTCCTGCGTCTACTAACAGGTCAACCTCCACTGCTTTTGCAGGGTTGTGGATATTCCACACCCGAGCCCTTACGGTAAATGTGCCCACGACACCGCCACCCGCCAGATTTATAAGGCCTGCGCCTCCAAGGCCCTCTTAACAGCCTCTCTGTGCAGTGGTGTCTGCCACGCCACCCGCCTCCCCACGCCAATCTCCGGATCGCGCTCAGGCGGAGGGGCGTCTATCCAGAGCCGGGAGTCTCTATTCGGCAGGTGGAATATAATAAGATTCCTCTCGACGAGCTCATCTATAAGCTCCTCAGGCGCGTCACCGCTCCAGAGGACGTCTGGATCCTCCACCGCGCGCTCCAGCCAGCTGCGCCACTTCTCTACAAAGCTCCTAGTGACCCTCCCCCGGGCCGAGACGTCTTCTACAACGGCTGGCGAGCTCCACCCCACCTCGTATAGCTTCGCAAGAGCTGAGGGATTGCCGCCAGTTAGCCTCCACACGTCGCCAAAGGCTGGCTTCTCCCCCGGCACGCGGTCGTACAGTTGCCTAAATCCCTCGGCGGACATATTCCACATTACCCTCAAATCTGCCCATCTGTGCCTGCCGATTTCTCGCAGTGAGACGCCCTCGCTCGTCGCGGCGACCGCTACAATAACATCGTAGTCGCCGGGCG
>NZ_JBMFKV010000188.1:0-3583 GCF_049971835.1 Pyrobaculum sp. | reverse complement strand
CCACAATCTCCGGCGTAGCCATACCCTTTGCAACTATCCAACACGCGGCTTCGTTTACCCTCGCCAGAATTCTATTGACAATGAAACCAGGAACGTCCCTATTAACAACAACCGGCTCCTTGCCGAGCCTCCTCGCGTACTCCACGACCCTATTCACCGTCTCACTGCTAGTATAGACACTCCTAATTACTTCTACCAGTGGCATTAGTGGTGGTGGGTTGAAGAAGTGCATTCCCACCACCCTTGGTTTTCTTTCTGGCTTCACCGCCTCGGCTATTTCTGTTATTGGAAGTGAGGAGGTGTTTGTGGCTAGTATAGCCTCCGGCGGCGCGCAACGATCAGCCTCAGCAAAAACTCTCTTCTTCACCTCAATATCCTCCACCACAGCCTCCACCACAACCTCAACCCCCTCAACAGCTTTGCATATGTCGTTTACTATGGTTTTTATCCGGCTCATAACTGTCTGGACGTCCTCCTTTACCTGCCCCTTCTCGGCCAGCTTCTTGAGAGACCACTCGATGTTCTGTAGAGCCCTCTTGAGGTACTCCTCGGCGACGTCGACCAGCGCCACCTCGTAGCCGGCTATTGCGAAAAGCTCAGCAATGCCGTGGCCCATCGTCCCGGCGCCTATAACAGCCGCTTTTGGCATGAATAGGTGAAAAAAGGGTATATTTAAAGAGTATATACGTCAGTTGAAGTTTATACACCTGCTAATATAAATCCCAGCTTCAGCAAGAAGCCAGGTATGTACCTCATACCCGACGGCCATATAGAGCCGTGGACGAACTGCGCAGACGCCTCGTCTATTGCCCTAACCTCGGCCTCTGACAGCTCGAGGCCCACGGCCTCCACAACGTCATGTGCCTGCTCCACGGTCTTTATCCCCGGAATTGGATAGGCGCCCTTAGCCGCGTGCCAAGCCAGCACCACAGCCGCCGGGCTGACCCCCCTACCCGCGGCGATTTTTCTAATAGTCTCAACTACCCTCCTCCCCGCGGGCGTAGCCGCCCTCTTGACCGCGGGATCAAGCCTCCTCGCCGGATCGTCGCCGAGAGACTCCTTCACAGCCGCCCCCTTGGCTAGGGGGCTCCAGGATATGACTGTAAACCCCATCCTCCTCCCAGCCTCTATCAGCCTCTCCGCGGCCCTCTGCAACGGGTTGTACACCACTTGGTCGGAGACGATCTCGTACTTCTTGGTACACGTTTTGGCTTGCTCCATGAGGTCCATGTCGAAGTTGCTGACGCCTATCTCAGAGGCGAGTCCCAGCTCCGCGGCTCTCTCCAAGCCGCGCACCACTCTGCAAATTGGCACGTAAACCGGCGGCGGCCAGTGGAACTGCAGTAGGTCGACTCGCCCTATCCTTCTCCTGCTTATCTCTGCGCTCTTGACGATGCGGCCCCAGTGGAACCCGGCGACCTTAGTCGCAACGACGATGTGCGGCCGCTGGCGTATCAACTCCCCCACAAATTTCTCGCTTCTCCCGTTTCCATACACCTCTGCGGTGTCTATGAAGTTCAGGCCGTGGTCAAGTGCGTATTCATAGGCTCTTTTTATCTCAGCCGGATCTACACGCCAAGCCCCGCCCCCGGCTTGCCAAGCGCCCAGCCCCACCCTACCCACCTCTAGGCTACCGATCTTCACAGCGGCGGGGCGTTGTCCGGAATTAAGCTTTTTGCTCAGCCAGCCTCCTCAACTCCTCTGCCCTAAGCTCACGTTTCAGGATTTTGCCCACGGCAGACTTAGGCAACTCGTCTCTAAACTCCACTGCGCGCGGCCTTTTGTAATGAGCCAGCTTATCCTCTGTCCATTTAATAATGTCCTCCGGCTTCAATCTGCCCTTGCATTCGTCTCTCAGCACTATGTAGGCCTTGGGTATCTCCCCCGCCTCTGGGTGCGGGACGCCGATTACCGCCGCCTCCTTCACACAGGGGTGCTGGTAGAGAACCTCCTCAATTTCGCGGCTGAAGACGGAGTACCCCTTGTACTTAATCATGTCTTTCTTTCTGTCGACTATGTAGAAGTAGCCCTCCTCGTCCATGTACCCCATGTCGCCGGTTCTAAACCACCGCAAACCGCAACAGTGGAAGAAGGCCTGGGCGTTTTCCTCGGGGCGGTTGTGGTAGCCTCTGAATACCTGCGGCCCGGAGATGACGATCTCCCCCACCTGGCCGGGGGGCAACAGCTCCGGCTTGTCGGGGTCCGCAATGGCGGCGTATGTGGATGGTATGGGGAGGCCTATGGACCCTGCCTTTGCCTTGCCGTAGAGGGGGTTTACGTGGGTGACTACGGCGGTTTCCGTAAGGCCGTAGCCCTCCCTCAGCACGGCCCCCGTGATTTGTTCAAATTTTTTTGCAACCTCCACGGGCAGGGGCGCCGCTCCGGAGATGCAGAAGGCTAGGCTTCTAAGGTTGAATTGGCCGGCTTTGGGGTGGTTGATGATCATGTTGTATAGGGTGGGGACGCCGTGGAGGACCTGGGCTTTGTATTTCTGCACAAGCTTCATCAACTGCTCGATGTCTGGCCGGGGCATCACGACGACGGTGGCGCCGTCGAATATGCCGTAGTGCATCACAGTGACTTGGCCATATATGTGATACCACGGTAGCAAGCCCATCATAACTAGGCTGTCTAGACCCCTCCTCCGCTTGACGGCTTCGTAGAGGGGCTTTAGCTGTTGTAGGTTGGAGGAGATGTTGCCGTGTGTAATCTCGGCGCCTTTTGGGAGCCCCGTGGTGCCGCCGGTGTACATCAAAGCGGCCAAGTCCTCCGTGGGGTTTATATTCGCGCGGTACGGCGTCGGGCTGTGGCTCAGCAACGACTTGTATGGCACTACGCGCTGGCTGTATTGTATCTTCGGGGGCTTTAGCCTCCTCTTGGCGAGCGGCTTGATGATGGCCGGCATGTACTCGCTCACCTCTACCACCACCACGCGGTCGAAGCGGTGCAACTTATCGGCCTCCTCTACGTTTTTATACAGCACATCCACTGTGAATATGATCCGCGCCCCGGCGTCCTTTGCCTGCCACGCAACCTCCCGCGGCGTATACATGGGGTTCATGGGGGTCACCACGGCGCCTATCTTCAACGCGCCGTAGTAAATAATGGGGAAAGCCGGGGTGTTGGGCATATACAGCGCCACCACGTCGCCCTTGCCCACGCCCCACTCCCTCAGCGCCGCCGCAACTCTGTCGCTGTGTTCCCCGACTGTGCGGTAGGTGACCCGGTTGTTGAAGTAGATGTAGGCGGCGCGGCTCCCGTTCTCTGCGGCTTGCCTATCTAGATAGGTGAAAAGCGGAGAAGGTTTGATGTCGACCTCCGGCGGGACGCCTTCGTCGTAGTTTCTAGACCATATTCTGCTCTTGATATATTTTTCAAATATTTCAGAACTACTTGGCATATCTATAAAAATCCGCCTAATTTAAAAAGCTTCCACGTTTTGAAGTATGTTAAGATGTGAATCTTGACGAAATTAATGCTTAAATATCAAGGCCCCTTTCCTCCACATGGTGTTCCCATTTGACACGGTGGAGGACTACTCCATTGTGTTGACCCCCGAGCACGAAATGTTTCGAAAAGCCGT